>NZ_CP114779.1:1200000-1500000 GCF_027359375.1 Prochlorococcus marinus str. MIT 0919 | reverse complement strand
CCTTTTTTCCCTAATTGCCTTAATAAACAAATAACGGAAAGGATTATTTCAGCTGAATCTTCTTTTATTGCTAATTCAATGAGACTAAAGACCTTAGTAAAAAAGTCATCTGTATTATTATTTGCTGCAAGCTTAATTAATACTTTTAAACAGCTTACTTTTAAAACAACTTTCTCTGAAGATATAAATAAATTCATGATAGGCTCAACAATTTGTATACCAAAGGTCGAGAGGAATTTCACGGATTTTCTTCTAATTTGAACATCATCACTATCAAGATTATTTGTTAGGAACAAAATCGTTTCTTTAGGCCAATAAGCCCTCATCTGCAAGCAAGCTTCTTCATTAAGATTTGGATTTGGATGCCGGAAAGCCTCTAATAAAGCTTCAAAATCAGCTTTTTTTTTAAATAACCGATTCATAAAAAGGAATTTCTTTTTAGAAATTTCCTAAAGATTCTTCAAAAATATTATTCTCAGGCAAGTGCATTAATCAAATAATCCAACAAAGCCTTAAACTCTGTTGCAGCTTGCTGGCCCATCTCACCTGGGATATCTATTTGATCTCTAACAAATGAAAGGGCCTCTACATATGCTGCAGTAGGTAACATCTGAGCTCTAATTACTTCTCTCATCCCTGCGATACCCCATTCGTCTAAAGGACCTGTTCCGCCTGTAACCAAGCAATAATTAATCAACCTCAAATAGTGATTTATATCTCGTGCACACTTATCTTTATTTGCCTGGTCGTAAATCCCAACTCCATAGACTTGATCTAATGCAGCTGAAGTATATTTATCTATATAAATGGAAAGTTTTTCAGCTGCTTCTAATCGCGCAGGAGCCCTATCAAAAGAGCCTTTAACTGACTCCAAATCGCTAATTGTAGGAAATCTGCCAGCAGCATCTGCTGAAGAGAGTACTGTGGTGACTGCTGATTTCATTTCCGCTTTCTTTAAAAAAGAATTGAATTAAGTAAGAATTAATCAGTTAACTGAGGGCACTGATTACTCTGTCAAAATAAGATGCAGCTTCTGAGGCTATATCCTGACATTGAGCTCCTGTTCCTGAATTAATGCCATCAAACATTTTTCTACCGGTATTTGTTTCAGTCATAATTGCAACGGTGGCTATTTTCATTATTTCTATTGCCCTAATTGCACTAGCGATAGGGACACCCAAAGCTATATAAGTTTCTTTCAAACCATTAATACATCTGTCATCTAGGATCGAAGGGTCTCCAGCAAGCAAAGCATAGCTGACATATCTCAATATAATTTCTCCATCTCTAAGACAGGCAGCCATACGTCTAGTGGGGTAGCAGTTGCCACCTGGCTGAGTCAAACCAGTATTTTCGCATACGATTCCTGATACAGCGTCAGCTGCTATACAAGAAACGTTTTGAGTAATAGCAAGTGTTGCATCAATTCTTTTGTTTGCATCCGCTACGTATTTACGTAGAGAAGCAAGTTCAGCACTTCCAATAGGTGAGCCTTTGGAATCAGCACTAACTACAGCACGTGAGAATGCATCAAGCATCTGAATGTCTTTAAGCCTTGTCTGTGATGTGATTAAAGTGCTTTTGATCCGTAAGGAAAAGCACCAATAACCAACCTAACTCTTCTACTGGCACCTCCAACGAAGTGAATTGATCAACGCAATGCTTCGTAACTGAAGTTGATAAGAAAAAGCCCGACTTAACTCAGTGCCTGAAATGAAAACCAATCCAATCCTTCGCGTGATTATGGGTTACCCTCCTAATAAGTCTATGAAGCCATGACTGAACCGAACATCCAAGAGCTGAATAAATCCATAGAGATGCTTACCGTGTATAGGGATAGGCTTAAGGAAGAGATAACCGTTATCTCGCAAAAGCTTCAAATTCCAGAAAAAAAAATAAATTCCACACTTAACGAAAACACAGAGTTAACTAATCTACAGAGAGTGCTTGATCAACTTATAAAGCAACGTGATAAGTCAAATTAACGCAGACTTCCACAAAGATTTCCAATGGCTATATACAACAATAAAAACAAAATATTTCACATGAAGGTTTTATAAGTAATGGCAAATAAAAAACAATCTGGTTTTCTTTTTGGTCTCAATGAAGAACAATCAAATGCTGTCAACCATCATGAAGGTCCTTTACTGGTTGTAGCAGGAGCGGGAAGCGGCAAAACTAGAGCATTAACACACCGTATTGCCCATTTAATAAGTGAATACAAAGTAGATCCTTATGAAATTCTTGCTGTGACATTCACAAATAAAGCAGCAAAAGAAATGAAAGAAAGATTAGAGTTGCTTCTAGCAAGAAGACTTGCAGAGAATCAATTAGGACAGCCATGGTCAAGCATAAGAGATGTTGAAAAGAATCAATTCAGGACTCTTATATATAGAGAAGTCACAAAGAACCTTTGGATTGGAACATTTCATTCATTATTTTCAAGGCTTTTAAGATTTGATATTGAAAGGCTTATAGACAAGGAAGGTCTTAGCTGGACAAAACACTTCTCTATTTATGATGAGAGAGATGCACAAAGCTTGATTAAAGAAATTATAATTCAGGATATGAACCTTGATCCAAAGAGGTTTGAGCCAAAAAAAATCAGATGGTCTATCAGTAACGCCAAGAATTTAGGAATATTACCTGATAAATTTGCTGAGAAGGCAGAAGGTCAAAGAGATAAGTTAATAGCTCAGATATATAGTCTTTATAGAAAAGCATTAGCAGCAAATAATGCTCTTGATTTTGATGATCTTCTTTTACTACCAGTTCAACTTTTACAACAAAATAAAGAGGTCAGATCTTATTGGCATAATCGTTTTAAACATCTGCTCGTAGATGAGTACCAAGATACAAATTGGACTCAATATGAATTAATTAAGCTTTTAGTAACCAATGGAATAAGTCCATCTTTATTTACAAATTGGTCAGGTCGTTCTGTTTTTGTTGTTGGAGACGCTGATCAGAGTATTTATAGTTTTCGCGCAGCAGATTTTAGAATACTTATGGGTTTTCAAAACGATTTTAGTAACAAAGATCCAAAGTCAAAGAGTTCTAATATTATCAAATTAGAAGAAAACTATAGGTCAACCTCGACAATCTTAGATGCTGCAAATTCATTAATATCAAACAATAAAGAAAGGTTGAAAAAGACTTTAAAAGCTACAAGGGATTCAGGTGAAATGATAAAACTTACAAGATGTGATGATGAAATATCTGAAGCAGAATCTGTAGTCCACAGACTTAGGTTATTAGCAGCATCTGACTCGAACTTAAAGTGGAAAGACATTGCTATTTTATATAGAACTAATGCTCAGTCCAGAGTTATAGAAGAATCACTGGTCAGATGGAGCATACCTTATATTGTCGTAGGAGGATTAAGATTTTACGATAGGCGCGAAGTAAAAGATATTTTAGCTTACCTGAGGCTTTTAATTAACCCCTCAGATAGCGTTAGCTTGCTAAGAATTCTAAATGTACCTAAGCGAGGTATAGGTAAAACAACTGTTCAGAGATTTAGTGATGCATCTTCTCAACTAGGTGTTCCATTATGGCAAATTGTTAGTGATCCAGAAGCCATTAGATCTTTAGGGGGTAGGTCTGCAAAAGGCTTGTTAAAATTTAAAGAATTAATCGAAGATCTCAATTCATATTTAAACAATAGTGAACCGTCTAAACTGATCCAATTAGTCATGGAAAAGAGTGGTTATATTAGCGAACTTATTGCTGCTGCAACTGATGAAGCAGAAGAGCGACGGAGAAACTTACAAGAACTTGTAAATGCTGCGCTTCAATATCAAGAAGAAAACGAGACCTCTGATCTGGAGGGTTTTTTAGCTACAGCTGCTTTATCAAGCGACGCAGACAATACAGATATTGTCAATGATCGCGTTACTTTAATGACCTTGCACAGCAGTAAAGGTTTGGAATTTCCAATTATTTGCCTTGTAGGTTTAGAGCAAGGACTGTTTCCTAGTTATCGCTCGCTTGATGATCCAGCTTCATTAGAAGAAGAAAGAAGGCTATGTTATGTCGGTCTTACAAGAGCACAAGAAAGACTGTTTTTATTTCATGCAAATGAAAGAAGATTATGGGGAGGCATGAGAGAACCTGCTGTAGCATCTATTTTTCTCTCGGAGATTCCAACAAAGCTTTTAGAAGGAGATATTCAATTAAATGGAGGGACAGCTTTAAGAAGGGACAGACATCTTGAACGTCTAACTAGAGTGGATCGAATAGGACAAACAAATAATTCTTTAAATATCGAAAAAAGTTTTCCAAGCAATGCTGTTAGACGAAAAAGTTCAAATCCTTTAAAGGGAAGGTCATGGTCTGTAGGAGATAAAATTGAGCATGCGGCATTTGGATCAGGAGAAGTAACGCATATTTTTGGAAGTGGTGAGAAAATGTCTATTGCTATTAAATTCAATGGCATGAGTCCAAAAATCCTTGATCCAAGACTTGCACCAATAAAACTAGTAGAAGAAAATTCAGATCCTACTAATTAATAAATTTTAAGTATAAGATAGTTTTATGGATAAACCGATAATAGAAATCATTAGTCCAGATTTTTTAAATAAGTTGCCAGGATTACCAAAAAATTTTTTATCAATTATAAAAATTTCTGCTAAAGAAGCATCTATAAAACGTATAGGGATAGTCGGAGGTGTGATAAGAGATCGAATTATTTATTGTACTCATAAAAGTACTTTAGGCAAATACAAGGATATTGACTTTGTAATTGAAGGTTCAGCAGAAGAGTTTGCAGAGGTTTTGCAAACTAATCTGAAATCAGAAAAAGTCTCAATTGCTCAAAGAAATTCTATATATCAAACAATTCAATTAATAATTAATGAAGTGAGGTTTGATTTAGCTACTGCAAGGAAAGAAACTTATCTATTTCCTGGCGAGAATCCCAAAGTTGCACCTTGCAATATTAAAGAAGATCTAAGAAGAAGAGATTTTTCAATGAATGCTCTTTGTTTAGAGCTCCTAAGTAATCATTTGATAGATCAATACCAAGGTCTAAATGCCATTAGGGATAAAAAAATTGAATTTATCCATGCTAAAAGTGTTGAAGAAGATCCAACTCGAATATTTAGAGCTGCAAGATATGCTGGTAGGTTAGGTTTTGAATTAGAGTCAAAATCATTAGAGCAGGTTATATCAACATTAAATATCTGGCCTTGGAATTGGTCCGATAAAGATTGTCCAAAAAGTGCACCTCCTGCATTATCATCAAGGCTTCGTATGGAATTAGATATTTTATTAGAGGATGAGCCTTGGGAAAATTGCATAAGGAAATTACAAGATTGGCAGGCCTTAGTTTTATTAGATGAGGACTTGCAAAATGATTGCTATTGGCAAAAACGTATTAAATGTGCATTTAAATTACATTTAAATCCATTAATAGCTTTTATATCTGCTGCTAAAAAACCTACTTTACTAGCTCAAAGATTAGGTTTAAGTAAACACCACATGGATTGCTTAGCACAAGCTATGGAAATCAAACAAGAAGTTTCAATAATTCAAAAAGAAAATAATTTTTCTTCTTGGAAGCCATCCAAATGGTGCAGCCTAATAGAAAACTCTAACTGGCAGAGAGATTCAGTTGTAATAGCCATATGCCTAGGAGTTCCTTTGTGGAAGCCATTATTTAAATGGCTAAAAAAGTGGAGGTTAGTTAAATCAAAATTAACTGCAAAAGAACTTTTGAGTAAAGGGTGGGAACCTGGCCCAAAAATCGGGCAAGAATTAAAACGGCTGAGAGATTTAGAACTAGACAATAGATAATTGTCTTACGCTTATTTTATAGATTTAAACTTGATTAACAAAGCCAATTTGAATCCAGTTAGTATTTTTTATAAGCTTGTGTGCATCCTCTTGAGAGCAAGCTATTACTAAAGGGCCACATGTTTGCGGATCTATAATTAATTCCTTGATTCGTTGATGTTCATAACTCTCTTTAGGAATATCAGCTAAATCCAAATAAATTGAAGGATTTAAGTTCTTTGAAGGGTGTAATAAAGACAAGAAACTTCTGTTTGAATCTGCGAATGTGCTGGTAATGCCTTTTCTTAAAAGATTATTGACACCTTGCAAAGCAGGTATTGATTTTGCATTCAAATAAATTTGCAATTGTTCCTTACCAATAGCTGATCTTGCATGATTACTAGAAGAAAGCATCTCATTGAGATGACCTAGTAATCCAAATCCCGTTATGTCAGTACAAGCATGTACCAAACCAGGGAAAGTTCCACCTAAATCTTCTTTGAGATAATCATTGCGCAAAATCATGTGTTGACTTTTACTCATTTGATCCAATGCCGAATCAATATCTGCAATCAAAGTTTGTCCTCTCATTGCACCTGCAAACAAAATTCCGCTGCCCAAACTCCTGCTAATTAAGAGTGCATCATCAGGTTCCAGGCCATCTTTTCTTAGAGGAGATTGATTAGATGGCAATTGACCATTAACACAAAGTGAAATTTCTATTCCAAGAGTTATTGGATCAGAAAGCTCACTCCTTGATTCAAAGGTATGTCCCCCTACTAGCCGAGCAGATTGGGGTTCAAGAGCAGATTGAATCCCTGAAATACATTGAACAAGAAGTTCTTTCTGCAAAGAAGAACTCACCTGTGGAAGAGTTATAACAGCCTGTGCAGAAAACACAGAAGCTCCAGTCGCCCAGACATCAGAACAAGCATGTAATGTTGTCAATCTGCTATTAAGCCAAGGGTCACTTAGCAATGCTGGGAAACCATCAACCGTTTGAACAATATTTTCTCCCTTGTTAGAGGTAGTAATTAGAGATGCGTCCTCGGGACTCTGTGCCAAGTGATCTAAATCAGCCTCTAGCAAAGCTTCTTTTAAAGTTGAAGAAGCAATTTTGGAGGCACAACCTCTGCATAGCAAGCTTGCTGTTTCATTGTGTTCCTCCATGGACCTCGAAGAATTAAACATTGCAATAAACCGACGATCTATTAACTCCTTAACTTTCCAAAACAAAAAATTAGGGCCCACCAGAATCGAGCCCCAAGAAGCCCAAGCAGATGGAAGGGTTTTTATAGAATTACTCCCTATTAATTGCAAAGCAAATTTCCGAGGCTTCCATGACACAACTCTTGAACCTCTGCAAAATTTTTCTAAGTTCAAAGCAAGAGGTCTTGCTGATCTAACGGCCCAAACACCAGAAGGAGGTCTCTCTTGATTAACAATCACTGCGCAATCACCGGCTGCAAAAATATTCGGATGATTAAGAACTTGAAAAGTATCCTTTGTTAAAACTCTTCCAACACTATTTAGCTCCAAGCCCGCCTCTTTAAGCAATTGATGAGGCTGGCTTCCTGTGCAAAGCAATACAGGTCCTTCTGTAATATCTTGAGGCTCAATTAAGCGAATATTTTTTGCTGATAAATCCTTAATATAAGATCTTTTTAGTTTGCGTCTATATGCTTTTAATTGCAATTCCCTTAGCGGCCATCTTTTACGTAAAGCCAATGCTATTTCAATAGCAGCATGGCCAGAGCCAACAATAGTTACAGGTTTAATCTCTTGACTTACAGGATCTTCATCTAACTTTTTTATCCATGCAAAAGCTTTACAAAATGGCTTTATTTTACAAATACTATTATTTGTAAAATGCAAATTACTTTTATAATTAGATATAGTTTCACTGCCAATATCTAGGCTAATAGTAGAAAAATTTATGGGATTTCTGTTTGTTAAAAGTAAAATTTTACGATGAGGATCTAATGCTTTTATTTCAGCTAGTACAAATGAAACACCTGCTCTATTTGCTAAAGAAAAAAGATCTATTGCGGCATCATCAATCTTATATTTACCAGAGATCACACCAGGGAACATACCTGAATAGATATTCGTGCTATTTCTATTAACCAATGTAATTAAACCCTTGGGCCTTAAATGGGGCTTTAGCACCCAACGAAGCAAAATAAGTGCATGGGTATGACCACCACCAGCTAAGACCAAATGATCAGCAAACATTTTTCTTCAGATTTTCATGAAAAAGGATCTGCTACCTGCCATTTAAAAAATTCCAGGCTTGGAGTTTTAGGAGGGAGTGGTCTTTATTCAATCAACAATTTGGAAAATATAAAAGAACTTGATATTCAAACTCCTTATGGAGCACCTTCGGACAAATTAAGATTGGGCACTCTTGGAGGGATGGAAGTAGTTTTCCTAGCTCGACATGGAAGAAATCATACATTTACTCCTACAGGCGTCCCTTATCTTGCAAATATCTGGGCTCTACGTTCATTGGATGTCAGATGGATACTCTCACCATCTGCAGTTGGATCGCTCCAAGAACAAGTAAGGCCTCTAGATATGGTAGTACCTGATCAATTTATTGATAGGACTCATCAAAGGCCTTTAACCTTTTTTTCAGAAGGCGTAGTGGCCCATGTCACTATGGCTGATCCTTTCTGCCCAAATCTTTCAAGATTACTTACAGAAGAAGGAATTAAATTGATGCCTGAGGGACGTCAACTTCATAAAGGAGGCATTTATCTTGCAATGGAAGGGCCTGCATTCTCTACTCGTGCCGAATCAGCTCTATATAGGAGCTGGGGCTGCAAGGTTATTGGAATGACTAACCATACAGAAGCAAGGTTGGCAAGAGAAGCAGAAATTGCCTATGCATCAATAAGCATGGTGACCGATTATGACTGCTGGCATGAACGGCACGGGGATGTAAATGTAAATATGGTTCTAGATAACCTTCAAGCAAATGCTCAGGTTGCAAACACAATAGTAGAAGCAACCGCTAAAATAATTGCTGAAACAAGACCTAAAAGTGAGTCTCACTCGGCATTAAAGAATAGTTTGTTGACAAACAAATATAAGGTCCCTAAAGAAACCTTCAAGAAAATCAATTTATTTACTAAAAGCTACTGGGGAAACTTCGAGGAAGCTTACAAAGAAGGGTCCTAAGCAGAACCAACACCTGTGTAAGAACCATAGAAAAAGATCCCTAGAACAAAAATTACCGCTATGCCACCAGCAGTAGCTACTAGCCATAAAGGCAAAGTACCTTCTGTCCAGCGTCTTTCCCATGAAACAGCAGGTCTCCCATCGGAAAGCCTGTCTGGGATGCGGCCATCAGGTCCCTTTAATTTTGAGCTCATGATTAGAGAAAGGTTTAGTTAAAGAAATAGCTTGAGAACAAAATCCCTAGAACAAAAACAAGCAAAAGACCTAGATAAAGGCTTGTTCGATTTAATTCAACCGAAAGCTTGTTTGGATTTGGATTAACTTGCATGGCTAAAAATTAGTCGAATAATCAACGACGGATGAACTGCATTGCTGCAATCGCACCTAAGAAAAATACTGTTGGGATAGCCAGTGCATGTACTGCAAGCCAACGCACCGTAAAGATTGGATAGGTGCGTACTTCAACAGCCTGTAATGGAGAAGAAGAATTAGTCATTGGTTATTTCAGGCGCAAATCAAGTTGAGCCTTAGAGTCAAAACGCTCTGATACAACTGGAGCCTTAGTTTCAGATGCCTGAAAATAGGTGTCTGGTCTGGGAGTTCCAAATGTGTCATAGGCAAGGCCTGTAGACACAAATAAGAATCCTGCGATAAAGATCGCTGGGAGAGTTACCGCATGGATGATCCAGTAGCGGACACTTGTAATGATCTCAAAAAACGGGCGTTCCCCGGTGGAGCCGGCAGCCATAGCCTCACGCGTATTAGCTTAAAGATCTTATCAAGGCTCTATCTAAAGTTGTGCTGGTTTTGCAGCATGGTTACAGAGCGTTGTGGATTCGGAAGTGATAAAGACTAACCAATCCATCTCAAAAGATTCCCTCTTTCACCTAGGGCAAAGCCTTTTGGCTGATTTAGCTCAGGGTTATCGATAAAAAAGATCCTTATAAAATTTGTAGGAATTAATTCACCTAGAGGATCTTTTTCCCAACTTTCTCCTTGATCTTTACTTAACAGAAGAGTCCCATTACCCCCTCCAGCCCATATATGACCGTTTGGATCCCAGGCCATATCCAAGTAGTTGTATCCATTTACTATTGGAACTTTTGGCTTGGACCAGCTTTCATAATCACCTTCAATTTCATTAAAACGAATTTCAGCTCCTCTCGATAACATCCAAAGTTGGCCATTTGGTTGAAAGCCTAGGGTTTGAACTCTTTTGCTACTAGCTCTTTGGTGGGGTTGCCAGCTTTCTTGACCTGATTCCAAGGTCACGAAGAAATTACCCAAACTACTTACGCTTACATAAGCACCATCATCCCTTCTTCTCATGTCCCTTACACCCCCTGATGCCTCCGCCACTCTCCCTTGCCAAGTTGCCCCCTCATCAACGGTTTGATAAATGGCCCCTGCTGTAGTGGCCAATTCCGCAGAGCTATCTCCTAGGGTTTTAATCAAATAAGGGTTGCCAGGTAATTTATTGCCAAGAACAAGACGGTTCCAATTTTTCCCGGCATCATCAGTATGCATAACCAAACCAGGTTGACCTACAAGCCAGCCTTCACTGCCCTTAAAATCAATACTGATTAATCGGAAATTTTCTTCACTTGGAAGTTCTAATGCCCTTTCTTGCCAAGTTGAACCACCATCAAATGTCTCGCGAATCAGTCGATTTGCTCCGACTAAAAACCCATGGTTTTCATCCACAAAAGCAATATCAAGCGGATTGTCTTCAAGCTCAAGCTGCACTTGCTCCCAAGGAGAAGATGACGCAACAGGAAGCCTGGTTGTAGAGACACATCCACTTAAAGCAAATGCTACGAATACAAACAAAAGCAAATTTGCAGAAATTTTAAATAATCGATTCATGAGAGGAAGGTTAATGCAATGAATACAGAGATAAGAAACAAGCTGCTGCTAATGCTAGACCACCAAAAATCAAAACATTCTTCTGTCCAGGAGGAAGAGTATTGAAACCAAAGCCATACTGAATGTTTTCTTCAAAGCCTTCAGCAGGTTTAAATTTAGCGCCGATATCTTTGTAAGCATCAACACTAGCTCTGCAAACAGGACAACGGTATTTTTGCCTGTCAATTTCCTTAAAAGGAGTCCCTTTAGGAATCTTATATTTCCTCAAGCCTTCTTTAGGATCATAAATGTAACCACATCCTCTACACTCAAATCGATTCAGCCTGAGATCATCAGAACGATCAGATATCTGATCAGATTTTGTATCTGCATTGATAGAGTCTTTACCCAATTTATTGGGTTCGGCTTGGTCTAATGCAGCTTTTTGTTCGTCGTTCACCGTTTGCAGTCTCACACAACTTAACTCTATCCATGAAACTACTTATGAGTGAGTGTCAAACTAAGAATAAAGTTTTTTATATCTAATGTTCTCGCTTCAGGGTTACGACGCATTTCTAGGATTTCTGATAATTTCTGGTGCTGTTCCGATTCTGGCACTAGTAACCAATAAATTTTTATCACCCAAAAGCCAAAAAGGGGAGAGAGAACTTACCTATGAATCAGGAATGGAGCCGATAGGAGGGGCATGGATTCAATTCAATATTCGTTATTACATGTTCGCTCTTGTTTTCGTAATATTTGATGTGGAAACAGTTTTTCTTTATCCCTGGGCCGTCGCATTTCATAAACTTGGTTTACTGGCATTTATTGAAGCCCTGATTTTTATTGCAATTCTTATAGTTGCATTAGCATATGCCTGGCGTAAAGGCGCACTTGAATGGAGTTAATTACTTGACTGATCTACCTACAACAAATGCAGTTAGAGACATTCGGGAAGCTACTTGTGGTCCAGTTGGATCCCCAAATGTCACTAGTGACCTAAGTGAAAACATCATTCTTACTAGCCTTGATGATCTTCATAATTGGGCAAGGTTAAGTAGCTTATGGCCTCTTCTTTATGGCACAGCATGTTGCTTTATTGAATTTGCAGCCTTAATTGGCTCAAGGTTTGATTTTGATAGATTCGGCTTAGTTCCAAGAAGTTCGCCTAGACAAGCTGATCTACTAATTGTGGCAGGAACAGTAACAATGAAAATGGCTCCTGCACTAGTAAGGCTTTATGAACAAATGCCAGACCCCAAATATGTAATTGCAATGGGTGCATGCACAATCACTGGTGGGATGTTTAGTGCAGACTCAACTACAGCTGTTAGAGGCGTAGATAAATTAATCCCTGTAGATCTTTACTTACCAGGATGTCCACCAAGACCTGAAGCAATATTTGATGCAGTGGTCAAATTGAGAAAAAAAGTTAGTAATGAGTCATTTCAAGAACGAGGGAAGCTAGTCCAGACTCATCGTTATTTTACTGTTCGACATGAGATGAAAAAAGTTGAATCTCAAATCACCGGTGCTTACTTAAAAGCAGAGTCTCAACAATTTGCTTTAAAAGGTTCTCAAGAAACGCCTCTTCAAGCAAAAACTGAACCCTCGAAAGAAACCATCACATAGCAAACATGGCATTAGATCCTGAAGCATCAAAACAAAATCTATCTAACCCTGAAGCGAAAGAAGTAGAGGTAATAGAGCCTGGCCCAATAAGTCAATGGCTGAATACTCAAGGTATTGAAAACGCCCCTATAGGATCTGATCACATAGGGATAGAAAATATTGCAGTCAATCCAAACTTTTTGCTAAAAGCTGCTTCTGCCTTGAAAAGTAATGGCTTTAATTATTTGCAATGCCAAGGAGGTTATGACGAAGGGGCAGGGTTGTCTCTTGTTTGTTTTTACCATCTTATAGAAATTAGAGATTTTAAAGATGATTTCCATCCTAGGGAAATCAGAATGAAAGTCTTCCTTGACAGGAACGAAGAAATGAGGGTTCCTAGCTTATATCAAATATTTAAAGGAAGTGACTGGCAAGAAAGAGAGACTTATGACATGTTTGGTATAAATTTTGCTGGTCACCCTCACCCCAAAAGATTACTTATGCCAGAAGACTGGAAAGGTTGGCCGCTTCGAAAAGACTACGTTCAGCCTGATTTCTATGAAATGCAAGATGCATATTAATGCTCTCTTTTATATTTTCTATAAAAGCGCATTACAGCTATAGATAAGCTCCTTGGATCATGTCTTAATGTTGGTGTAGTTTTAGATCCTTGTAGAGAAGTTAAATAAACCTTATAGCCTTTAGAAATAAGATTTTGCCTATCGCATTTAACTGGTTCAGCTCCTCTTGAACGATAATATTCAATAAGAGGTGAAGCACCTAATTGTTCTTGCGCAAGAATATCATTAAAAATGCGATTTGTAATTCCCAGACTAGCTAATTGGGCTTCAATAGCTCTAATATGTCCACTAACATCAAGTCCATCGGTCTCCCCTGGTTGAGTCATTAAATTGCAAATATATAATTTAGGTGCTTTGCTTTTTTGAATTGCAGCAACAATCTCAGGTACTAATAAATTTGGCAATAACGAAGTAAATAAGCTACCTGGGCCTAGCAAAATTAGCTCAGCATTCTCTATGGCATCTAAAGCCCTTGGTATCGCAGGTGGCTTTTCAGGATAACAACCAATTCTAACGATTGGGTTTGAAGCTCTCCCTATAGATGATTCCCCTTCAACATGTTCTCCATTTTCCAACTCTGCCCATAAGCACACATCCGCATTTGTGGCAGGAACAACTTGACCTTGAACTGCAAGAATTCGACTTGAAGCCGTAATGGCTGTATCAATATTACCTGTAATGGAAGTTAAGGCCGAAAGGAATAAGTTACCAAAGCTATGACCAGCCAAGCCAGTGCCAGAAGAGAAGCGATATTGAAACAGCCTTGTTAGCAATGGTTCCTCATTAGATAAAGCGGCTAGACAATTGCGAATATCACCAGGAGGCTGCACACCTAGTTCCCTTCTCAAAATTCCGCTGCTACCTCCATCATCCGCAACTGTGACTATTGCAGTGATTCGACTGCTATAGCGCTTCAATCCCTGTAGCAAAGAAGCCAAACCTGTTCCACCACCAATCGCAACAATGTTTGGTCCTCTATTGCGCTTACTTTTTACCATTAACGCATCTACTAAGATTGCATCCTTATCTGGAGCTACAGCTTGTTGTATAGAGTCAAAGCTTCTACTCTGCCCCCATAGCAGTAAGCCAATACCTACAAGAAATACCAATGGACCTGTAAAACTTCTTGGAAGGAAGGTAGTAATAGTTTCAAGAAACCAAAAAAGTCCTTCAACAGCCCAATAAACAGGCCTTAAATTCGCCCAAATAGCTGCTCCAAAAAGGGCTACTATCAAACCAATTCCAGAAGTAAACATCCACCGCTTTACTACTAAACCTGGCAATAACCAACGCACCGCCCTTTGTGATCGCCTTAAAAAATTTAATTGACTTCCTTTCCTTAAAGTATCCTTAGGGGAGTTATGCCTAGAGATTTGCCTCCTAAGTGTTCTTTTTTTAAATGGCTTATTCAACAAAGACAAATCTAAAAACTAAAGCAGATTAATTGCTAATAAGTTTAAAAGGGAAGTTGCCCTAGAGTCTATTTAAACGAAGCTAGATGGAACATTCAAGAACAAACAGAATGGTAAAAGATACCTTACCAATTATTGATATTGAAAGTTTAGTGGTGCAATGGGATTCAAAGCCAGTATTAAATCAATTTGATTTAATCATGAAACCTGGTGAAAAAATTGCGATCATTGGGCCATCAGGTTGTGGCAAATCAACAACACTAAAGGTTCTTGCAGGTTTGCTGCTTCCAACAAGTGGCGAAATTAAATTGTTTGGCACTAGTCAAAAATATTTGCGTCTGGACCAAAACAATCCTCCAGACGTGCGTTTAGTTTTTCAAAACCCTGCACTTTTAGGCTCTTTGACAGTTGAAGAAAACGTAGGTTTTCTCTTAAGAAAAAATACAAGCCTTAGTAAAAGCAAGGTAAGAGACATTGTCATAACTTGCCTTAAAGAAGTTGGCCTCTACAATGTAAGTAATAAATTACCTGGCGAATTAAGTGGAGGAATGCAAAAAAGAGTCAGCTTTGCTCGCGCATTAATTAAAAGCCCTTATTTAAATTCATCTTCAATGCCATTACTTTTATTTGATGAACCTACCTCTGGTTTAGACCCTATAGCTTGTACGAGAATAGAAGATTTAATTATTAAAACTACTAATGTAGCCAAAGGCTGTTCCATAGTTGTCAGCCATGTAATGAGCACAATAGAAAGAGCTGCTGAAAGAGTGTTAATGCTATATGGAGGTAAGATCCAATGGGATGGCACAATTCAAGAATTTAGGGAAACTGATAATCCTTATATCAAACAATTTAGAGAAGGTAGCCTTCGAGGTCCTATTCAACCTGAAATAATTTAATTACGATGAAAAGAAGCCATAGAGATGCAATTGTTGGTTTTACTCTTTTAGGAGGCGTAGTAATATTTTCTGGTTTAATGATTTGGCTAGAAGGGCTAAGGCTGAATAGAAATAATTGGGATTTTATTGCTAATTTTGATGATGCCAGTGGCTTATCAGAAGGAACACCTGTTACCTTTCGGGGTATCAAAGTAGGTACTATTGAAGATGTTTCTTTTGATGTGCAAAATGTAAAGACTAAAATTAATATTAATAATAAAAAACTTATTTTATATAAACCAGTTTATGCAAAAGTTCTAGCAAGCTCAGTCCTTGGTAGAGATATAGAAGTAGCCTTAATTAGTAAAGGGAAGCCGCTTGAAAACTTAAACAATTTACCAACACATCAAGATTGTCCTGGGAATTTAATCTTGTGCGAAAATGATGTTATACAGGGAAGAGCAATTAAAAGTATTTCGACTTTAACTGAAGAATTAAATAACTTACTCAATCAAGCAGGCGAAGAAGAGGTTGTAGCTAAAGTTGTAAAGTCAATCAGTAATTTCGATGATACTCAAACAGAATTAAAAGAACTGATACAATTATCAAAGCAAGAAATGAACCGTGCCAAGCCAATAATCACAGAGCTAAGGAAGACTGTTGCGCACATAAATAATATTTTAGCTGCTATAGATAGCCCTGAGACGCTTGAAGACATTAAATTAACTGCAAGTTCAATGAGTTCAACCACACAGAAACTGGACAAGTTAGCTACTGATTTAAGTGAAATTCTCAATAATGAAGAGTTAAAAGATGCCTTGCAAAGTGCAGCAGTTGGCATAGGTAAATTATTTAATGACCTTTATCCTTAATAATCAAAGCTCAATTATTTGACCTCATTAATAGCATCCATTGCAATAGAAGCTATTGCCTGGTCGCTGGCTTTAGGAAGTTGAACATATTTACCACCTGCTGATTCTGCCAAGTCTTTTCCCATACCACTAGCAATAAACTTTCTTTCAGTATCTATAACTAGTAACTTTATGCCCAAACTTCTATAGCGAGAAGCTACATCTAAAACCTCTTGTTTTAAGTCAACTGGTTCTTCTCCTTCTATTGAAGGCTGGCCTAAGGATATCCCCAATGGGACATTACCTCTACCATCGGTAATTGCTACTACTACAACCTGACCCAAATCCCCTGTAGCGAGTGCATTGGCACCGACTCTTGCTGCCTGAGTCAATCCGTGAGCGAGAGGAGACCCCCCCCCGCAAGGCATTGTTTCCAAACGTCTTTTGGCAGCAGTTATAGACCTTGTAGGAGGTAGCAAAACTTCTGCCTGCTCTCCTCTAAAAGGAATCAAAGAGACTTCGTCTCGATTCTCATAGGCTTCGGAAAGCAACCTTATCAAAGCTCCTTTAGCGCTCTGCATGCGATTTAGAGCCATTGACCCACTTGCATCCACTAAAAAAATCACAAGAGCTCCTGCTTTTCGCTGAAGAAGCTTTGCCCGCAGATCTCCTTCTTCTACAATAACCTTCCTAGATGGGTCTCTCTCTCGTCGAGCCTTCTGATAAGGAGCAGCTGCTCTTAAAGTTGCATCAACCGCAATCCGAGTAACAGGTCCCCTAGGGAGAATTGGTTTTACATATCGTCCGCGACTATCACTAAAAACAGCTGATCTACTACCACTGTTTCCAGTTTTTGCTTTTGCCGAAGAGAAAAGCAACAAGTCTGGGTCAATGGCACAAGCCTCAGGGTCAAGCATAAATTCTTCTGGAATAGGGGGTGCTTGCTGATCTTCAGGAGTGTCTTCATCATCATCTTCAGAATCTTGATCTTCTAAATCATCATCTTGAGACTGGTCAGGTGGAGGCGGCTGATCTTCAGGAGGCGGAGGCTCCATTTGATCTTCATTAGGTGGCAACTGCAAAGCTCGAGGAGCTATAACCAAGCGAACAGCAACTTGTAAATCATCTGCATCCACTTTATCTCTACCAGACAAAGCAGCATGAGCTTTAGCAACGCGTACTGCATACAATTCAGATCGATGGCCTTCTACTCCACCTCTAATTGCTTCGATCACTAAATATTCAATCTGATCTTTAGTTATTTGAACATCTTGAAGCCACTGTCTTGCTAGTAACAATTGGGTTGCCAAGGATTCAGTGGCTTCAGACCAAGTTTTCGAAAAAGTCTTACTTGATTCACCAAACGCCATTGAAGATTTTGTTATCTCAACTCTTTGTTCATTAGAAACAATCTGATCGGCAGATAAAACAATTGCAAATCTATCTAGTAAATGATCACGCACAGCTCCCTCTTCTGGATTATATGTTGCAATTAATAATGGGCGGCATGGATGTCTAAGGCTCAAACCTTCTCTCTCTATTAAATTTTCACCAGATCCAACTGCGGCCAACATAAGGTTCACAATTCCATCATCTAAAAGATTTAATTCATCTATATACAAAACACCTCTATGTGATTCGGCTAATAATCCAGGTTGGAAAACTGCATTTCCAGAAGCAAGTGAAGATGCTACATCTACTGAGCCTACCAATCTGTCTTCTGTAATCCCAAGTGGCACCTGGACAAAAGGGGCTTTCACAACTCTTTTAGGAGCTTCGTGTTCTTTATTATCAAGAGAAGACTCTTTTTCTAGTTGAATAATTCGTTTGCTAATTTCATCCCATTCTTCTGGTCTTTTTGGATCAAGATTTAATCCAATAGGGCGAAGCTGATACTGGAGAGAAGGAGTCTCTAAGTCTAAAACTTCTATTGGTGGCAAAAGTGCATGTAACCCCCTTGCTAAGACGGATTTACCAGTGCCCCTGCCACCAGCAATGATCACCCCTCCTAAGGCCGGATCAACAGCAGCAAGCATTAAAGCAAGCTTAAGAGTCCCATGACCTGTAATTGCAGCCAAAGGGAAAGCTCGGTTGTCTATCTCCATAGAATCGAGGCTTTGATTATTAAGAGTGGTGTTAGCTCCGCTTGAAACCATCGAAAATCCCTACCCTGATCATTTTTGCATCAGTTTGACTAATAAAACCATGTCCTCTTTGAACTCGTCCAGAACAAACACTCTTGTGCTTGCCTTAGGTGCAAACATATCCAGCCCTGCAGGGCCTCCTATAGCGACACTCATATCTACGAAACCTCTACTAGAAAAAGTGATTTGTGAATGGATGCAAGTAGTTCAAGAGACAGATCAGGATATTTCATCAATATATTCCAGCCTTAATTGGACATGGTCTCCTTTATATAAAACTAAGCCAATAGGGGGTCCTAGCAACCAACCTGATTATGTAAATGCAGTTGTTATTATTAAAGGGGGATTTTTAAACAAAAAAAATCCTTCAGAGAATGCTGCTTTAGAACTTTTAAAAAGGTTACTGAAATTAGAAACTGAATTTGGAAGGAATAGAGCATCATCCAAAATCAGATGGGGTCCTAGGTCATTAGATATAGACATTATTTCGTGGGGGGAACTACATTTAAACACTTCAAATCTGAAACTACCGCACCCTCGACTAACTGAAAGAGCTTTTGTAGTTATACCTTTGGCTAAAGCAATGCAAAAATATTCAAATGATATAACTCAAATCACTGGTCAAAAAGGTTGGCCAGAATAAATTAATTTATTAAATATGATTCCAAAAGGGGCGTAAAGTTATTCATTCTTAGTAATAGTTACTCAAGCTGCAAATGTCACCATTACCTCCTCAAGAACCATCTCTTATTCTTGAAAATAAAAGATCTATTGATGTAAAGAAAATTCGTTTTGAAGTAAATCGAATTGAACTACCTATAGGTTTCCAAGGGACTTTTGGAGTGATCAAACACCCTGGGGCTGCTTTAGCAGTGCCAATAAAAGAGAATGGAAATGTAATCATCCTCCGTCAATATCGATTTGCAGTCTCAAGAAGAATTCTTGAATTCCCAGCAGGCACCCTTGAAAACAATGAAGATCCTCTTTCTTCAATTCAAAGAGAATTAGGAGAAGAATCAGGTTATGAAGCTTCTAATTGGGATGAACTTGGTGTCATGCTTCCTTGCCCAGGGTATTCTGATGAATCTATTCACATGTTCTTAGCAAGAGACCTAAGCCCTCTTCAAAGTAAACCCCTTGGCGATGAAGATGAGGATATTGAAATTCTTGAGTTAACCAAAAATGAACTAGATAAAATTATTTCAAACGGGAACGAAGCTCTTGATGGTAAAACAATTACAGCTTGGCATAGAGCTTGTCAATTTTTAGATCTTTAAAAGTTTATATAATAAAGCCAATACTTTTTCTAAAATGAAATTTTAGAAAAACAATCAATCTAATAATATAGCTCGAATTGTATTAATAACATATTCTTGCTGTTCAATTGTAAGTTCCGGGAAAATAGGCAGACTTAAAACTTCTGAAGACAATCGCTCAGTAACAGACAAGTTAGACTTTTTACATCCTATTTTCTTATAAACTGGCTGCAAATGAATCGGTATAGGGTAATAAATAATTGTATTTATACCCTTCATAAATAAACTCTCTTTCAACCAATCTCGAGGAATGATGCCATCCAAATCATAAGAAGTTTTTTTTGCAATAATGGGGTTCTTTAAATTTAAGATCTTTTTTTGGATGTCTAATTCCTTCACTTGAACTACAAATTGATTCCATGAATGGATTGTACCTTCCTCACTTGGTTCGGACGGTATTTCTAATCCTGGTAGATCTTTTAGATTCTCTTGATATCTTTTAGCAATTTCGGATCGCTTATTTATCCAATTAGATAAATGTGGAAGTTTAATGTTTAATATTGCCGCCTGCAAAGCGTCTAATCGACTGTTATAACCGAGCTCAGTATGTAAATATCTTTCAGGCATGCCATGCACAGCCAATTCCTTAATTGTTTGAGCAATTAAAGCGTCATGAGTGCTAATTGCTCCGGCATCACCAGCAGCTCCAAGATTTTTAGTAGGGAAAAAACTAAAGCAACCGACATCACCAAAACCTCCTACAGGAAGACCTTTCCAGAAGGTTCCCGCTGCCTGAGCACAATCTTCGATAACTCTTAAACCATACTTATTAGCTATAGACAGAACGATATCCATATTTACAGGGCATCCAAAAAGATGTACTGGCAAAATCACCTTGGTTGCAGGAGTAATTGCTTCCTCCAGAAGACTTGTATTAACAAGGAAGTCTCTTGAACTTACATCCACAAAAACAGGAACAGCCCCGACATTACTAATTGCCTCAGCTGTAGCAAAAAAACTAAAAGAAGCGGTAATAACTTCATCTCCTGGTCCTACATCTAAGGCTCTTAAGGCAAGAACCAAGGCATCTGTACCGCTATTGCAACCGACAACAAAAGGGACTTTGAGGACTTCAGCAAAAGATTTTTGAAACCTCTCAACATCATCCCCTCCTATGTACTTCCCACTATGGAGGACCTTAGAAACAGCTTCATCCAAATCAGAGCCAATTTGAGAAAGCTGTTTATCAAGACTAAAGGGTGGCACTTGCATAAATGGAACCTTAAAGCTTTACGAAGTACAGCTTGCAAATTTAACCATCAATTGAACCAAACCAAGACGGTTCATTATTCGGGTCCCATTTGATATTGCAGCCAATAGAGGGTTTTTGTTCCGAAAATACTTTTTCATTTTTCAAAACAGAATTGAGAGCTAAACGTAAATCGCGTCCATCTAATGGAACTTTATTACCAGGACGACTATCGTCCAATTGTCCTCTATATCTCAATTCTTGAACACCATTAACATTTGGTGAAAAAAGGAAGAAATCCGGAGTACAGGCTGCCCTAATAGCCTTAGCAAAGCTTTGATCAGAATCCAACACATAAGGGAACCTCCAACCGGCTTGCAATGATTGAGATCGCAAATTATCTGGACTGTCTTGCGGGTGAGTTATAAGGCTATTACTCGCAACCGCCAAGAAATCAACTTTATCTAAATAATCCTGGTCTAATTTCGTTAATTGAGTTTCTACATGTTTTACAAAAGGACAATGAGCACAAAGAATCATTATCAGTAAAGGTTTTTCATGGAAAGTACTGGTTTTTAGTAAGGCAATTTTGCCATGATGAACTTCATCTCTTAAGCCTGTACCTGATATAACAGGCAATTCAAAGAATGGTAATTCTGTCCCTAGGGGCAACATTGTTGATAAAGCTTTAACCATGTGAAAGAACTTTCGAATTAGCCTGTTATGAAATAGTTACCTAGGCTCCTAGATAAGTTTCCCCTAGTAAGCGAGAATCATTAAAGCTTACTAAATATTTTAGAACTAATGCTTCTCGATCTAAGTGGTAAAAAAATCCTTGTCACAGGAATAGCTAACAACCGTTCAATTGCTTGGGGCATTGCCCAACAATTACATGCTGCTGGTGCTGAACTTGGCATAACTTATCTCCCTGATGAAAAAGGACGTTTTGAAACAAAGGTTCGAGAACTTACTGCGCCTCTTAAACCCAGTTTATTTCTGCCCTTAAACGTTCAAAACAATTCTCAAATTGAAGAGGTTTTTACATCTATAAAAAATGAATGGGGACAACTAGATGGTCTTGTTCATTGTCTTGCCTTTGCTGGGAAAGATGAGTTGATAGGAGATTATAGTGCGACAAGCTCTGAAGGATTTTCTCGAGCATTAGATATTAGTGCGTATTCACTAGCTCCACTATGTAAATATGCAAAACCACTTTTCAGCGAAAAAGCTGGGGTAGTTACCCTTACTTACCTTGGGGCTGATAGAGCAATACCTAATTACAACGTTATGGGAGTGGCCAAAGCCGCGCTAGAAGCTTCAGTTAGATATCTTTCCGCAGAGCTTGGTCCAGAGAAGGAAGTAAGGGTTAATGCCATCAGCGCAGGACCTATCCGCACATTGGCAAGTTCTGCAATTGGTGGGATTTTAGACATGATTCATAATGTTGAAGAGAAAGCTCCTCTACGACGAACAGTCACTCAAACCGAAGTTGGCAGCACAGCAGCATTCTTGTTAAGCGACCTCTCTAGCGGTATATCTGGTCAAACTATTTATGTTGATGCAGGTTATTGCATTAACGGAATGTGATTTCAATGGCACTATGACTACATAAACACAAAAATATGAACTCACACAGAGAAGCAGAAGTTCACCGCATCACTAATGAAACGAATGTCAAAGTTCGTTTGAAATTGAATGGGCACGGAATAGCCAACATTTCCACGGGCATTGGATTCCTTGATCACATGCTTCATCAACTGACAAGTCATGGATTATTTGATTTAGAAGTAGTTGCCAATGGAGATACGCATATTGACGACCATCACACCAATGAAGATGTTGGGATTGCCATAGGCCAGGCACTTTCGAAATCACTTGGTAACAAAAAAGGTATCCATAGATTTGGTCACTTTATAGCTCCTTTAGATGAAGCACTTGTTCAAGTTGCTCTTGATTGCTCTGGAAGACCTCATTTGAATTATGGGTTAAAGATTCCTGCTCAGCGAATTGGGAGTTACGATACAGAACTTGTGAAAGAGTTTTTCATAGCAGTTGTTAATAATAGTGGCCTCACTCTCCATCTACGGCAGCTAGATGGAACCAACTCTCACCACATAGTTGAAGCATGCTTTAAAGCATTTGCCAGAGCGCTAAGAATGGCTACAGAACCGGACCCTCGTCGAGGCGAGACAATCCCTAGTAGCAAAGGTATTCTGGAGCAAGCTGGCGGGGATAATCTGTAAAAATAACTATGAAAACAATGCTCATCAACTCGCGGTTTGAAATTATTTACGCGAGTATTACCAACTATTGAAAATAAAATTGTGTCTAAATCAACCTCTTCTGCAACTCCATTAGAGGCTTCTGAACATTTTGACAAGAAAGATTGGTCAAGTGCATATTCCAATGTCAAAGAAGAACTAACCAATGTTGAAATAAAAGCAACAAGAGGAGAGATACCTAAAAGTCTAATAGGGAGCTTATACAGGAATGGACCAGGTCAATTAGAAAGAAATGGGCAATGGGTTCACCATCCATTTGATGGTGATGGAATGATTACTTTGATCAAATTTGATAATGGAAGCGTCTATTTAACTAATCGGTTTGTACAAACAGAAGCATGGATAAAAGAAGAGAAAGCAAAAAAATTTTTATATAGGGGTGTTTTTGGAACTCAAAAACCAGGAGGTTTTTTTGCAAACGCATTCGATCTCCGACTAAAAAACATTGCCAACACAAATGTGATCAAACTTGGCAATGAACTTTTAGCCCTATGGGAAGCAGCTAGTCCATATTCCCTTGACCCATCGACATTAAAAACCAATGGAGTATCTATGTTAAATGGAGTGCTTAAACCAAATGAAGCATTTAGTGCTCATCCTCGGTTTGATCCAGGGCATTATGGCGAGCCCAGAATGGTTAATTTTGGTGTAGATGCAGGCCCTAAAAGCACAATCCGATTAATGGAGTTCTATACGACGGGTGATCATGCAGGAGAACTCATATCTGACAGGAAAGATAGTTTCAACGGTTTTGCATTCCTCCATGACTTCGCAATTACTCCTAACTGGACAATATTCTTACAAAATGCAATTGCCTTCAATCCACTCCCATTCATACTGGGCAAAAAAGGAGCGGCTCAATGTATTTCATCTACCCAAAGTAGTAAAGGGAATTTTTTACTAATCCCAAGAGATTCTGGTTCCTTTGGTAAAGAGCCTCCACGAATCTTCGAAGCCCCTGATGGCTTTGTTTTTCATCATTTAAATGCATGGGAATCAGATTCAGAAATTGTTATCGAAAGTATTTTTTATGATGATTTTCCATCCATTGAGCCTAATGAAAATTTTAAAGAAATTGACTTTAAAAAGATTCCTGAAGGAATTTTAAAAAGATGCCACCTAGACCTAAAAAGCCAAAGTCTTACCACAGAAGTTCTAAGCAAACAATGCTGTGAATTCGCAATGGTAAATCCACAATTTGTAGGTCTTGCTCCTACATATAGCTGGATGGCCACCGCCCAACAAGAAACCGGCAATGCCCCTCTACAGGCTATTAAAAAACTAAATCTGAAAACTTCAGCAAAAAACGTATGGAATGCTGGACGTCGAAATTTTGTAAGTGAGCCAATTATGATTCCCGATGATTCATCTACTGAGGATGATGGTTGGGTCTTAGTATTGACATGGAACGGAACACGCCAAGCAAATGACTTAATTATCTTGAAGGCTAATGATTTAAGTGAGCAAGCCACTATAGAATTGCCAATAGCAATACCACATGGATTACATGGTAGTTGGGTAAGCGAAATAACTAACTAGTGCTACTTCTGTTATCAGTCGAAACTTCAAAAAAGTTTCTTAACTTTGGAATTAGTTGTTGAAACGCCAATCCTCGATGACTTATAGATTTTTTTCTTGCAACTCCCATTTCTGCAAAAGTTAAGCCTATTCCTTTAACTTCAAAAATTGGATCATAACCAAATCCCCCTTCACCACGAGGTGCATTAACAATTTTCCCTTCACACCTTCCTTCTACTTCAAATAAAACACCCTCTGCAGGCGAAGCAAAACAAAGTGCACAGTGAAAATACGCATCTCTATTCTTGCAAGGTGCTAACTCATTAAGCAATCTATTAATTCGATCTGAATCTGTTTTGCCATATCGTGCAGAATGAATCCCCGGGACACCTCCTAAAGCATCAACACTTAATCCAGAGTCATCTGCAAGAGAAAGTTCCCCTGTGAATCGAGATGCAGTGATAGCTTTTAATCGGGCATTCTCAGCAAACGATTGTCCTATTTCATCAACATCAAAACCCTCTGGCTGACTAATCACTTGTATAGGCAAACTGGATAAAAGTTCTCGAAATTCTTTTACTTTCCCTAAGTTTCCACTGGCAATCACCAATTTCGGAATGCTGGTGTTGGATTTTAAATTCATGCCTTTTCAACAAACTCTCTGGCCCAATTAAGAGTAAGGTCAACTCCCTTTCTAGTTGGAGCTTCACAATATATCCTCAGAAGTGGTTCTGTACCAGAGAATCTGAACATAAGCCAATGCCTTTCTCCAAGTATTAATTTGAAGCCATCCAAGCTAATGACTTTTTGTACAACGTCATTTAAAACAAATTTAGGGGGAGTCTTCTCAAGCAACTCTTCTAACTTGTTCCTTGAATCATCATCTTCTAGTCTCATATCAATTCGATCGTAAAAACTCTTGCCAAATCGTTGCTGGAGTTCATCAAGACGACTACCTAATGGAATTCCTTTATAAGCAATAGTTTCCAATAGAAGTAAAGCGACATACAAAGCATCACGTTCAGGGATATGATCTCCCACTCCTATTCCACCAGACTCCTCTCCTCCAATAAGAACTTTATTATTCAACATTTCAGCCGCAATATATTTAAACCCAACAGGGAGTTCAATTACTTCTCGTCCAAAATGTTCTGCAACTAAGGTCATCAAGTCTGACCCACTAACCGTTTTAACTACTCTCCCAGGAGACTGTCTAACAGTAGACATATGCTCTATTAAAAGTGGCAACAACAATTGATTACTACAAAATCTTCCTCTCTCATCAATTGCAGCTATTCGATCACCGTCGCCATCAAAAACCAATCCAATCGCCGGCTTCCCACAAGAAGTTGAGGCCTTCACCTTCAAAATCAGTTGTTCCAAATTTCTAGCCAAAGGTTCAGGTGAATTTCCTCCAAACAATGTGTCTCTATTCGAGCGTATCTCTTGAAAACAGTCATTGGAATATTCAGAAAAAAGTTCTTGTATACAGCCAGCAGCAGATCCATGCATAGAGTCAACGATTACTTGCATGCCCATTTCGCGCAAGCGTTCAATCAAAACTTGACAGTCGAATACTTGACTCAGACCATCCAAGTGCTCTCTTCTACAATCAAATTTTTCTGTAATCCCTTTGATTGGGATTGTTATACCTCCTGCCGAAAGTCTTGATTCCACAGACTTTGTGAAATCGCTATCAACTGAAGCCCCTAGGTGACCTTTAATTTTCAGTCCTAGCCATTCTGGAGGATTATGACTAGCTGTTATTACTAAGGCGCCTAAGGCTTGATGCTTAACAACTGCCCAGCTACAAGCAGGTGTAGTGACAGCCGTTGAGGAAATTATTGGTTGAAGATTACAAGCTCTTACAGCACTAGTGATAGCCTCAGCAAATTCACAAGCCAAGAATCTCCTATCATATCCAATAATAATTTTCTTACTTAAGCCACTTGGTGCTCTATAGGCAAGTTCCTGACTAGCAGCTATAGCTACACGAATGAGTCTTTCAAGAGTAATATCTACTCCTAGAACTCCACGCCAACCATCCGTACCAAATCGAATGGGCTCAGGCTGCAACTTCAAAAAATTCTTAAGCATGTCTAAGTCTTAGTTGAAAGAAGAAGAAAAAGAAGCAACTTAAGCTCTATATATGCGAATCACTAAACCCAACAACCAAATACTGACAGATCGTTTACTAAGCAGCTGGATTCGATGTAAGCGTAAAGCCTGGCTAGACCTTTATGAGAATAAAGAAAGAAAAATTTGGGTAGCCCATAGAAGTCTTGAGTTAGATCACCAGTACAGAAGCCTTATGGCATTTGCAGAGCAAAAACTCTCTCATGGGATTGAGTCCTGCCATAAGGGCCATGAAAATGTAATTGGCATACGCCTCAAAATGAATAATGCTTTTGAGACACAACTTGAAGGACATCCAACATTAATTCATAAAAGAGAGGGGAAAAGTTATTTTGGGAACTTTAAATATCAACCAGTCATTGCAAAGCAGGGCAGAAGGTTAACAAGAAAACATCGTCTTCTTCTAACTCTATGGGCATTTTTGCTAGAAAGTTTCCAAAAAGCATCTGTTGAGGAAGGTCTCGCTATCTCAATAACGAATAAAGGTCTTAACGTCCTAAAGGTTCCAATTACTAAAACATATAAAAAACAATTAATTGATTCTTTAAAGAAACTTTTAGAAGGCTTGTCTCAAGAGACCGCACCCAATTTAACCTCTGACAGAAAGAAATGTTTACTCTGTCCATGGAAAGAGGTATGTGATGCAAAAGCTAAGCAAGAGGGTAATTTAAGCGAAATAAATGGAATTGGGGCAAAGCGAAAGGAAATGCTTGAAACAATTGGCATCAACAATCTTGAAGAGCTCGCCAGTGCAGACTCAAAAGATGTAAGTGAGAAGCTGAAAGTATATGGAGAAAGCCATGGTATTATTCCAGCTCAGATTATCAATCAAGCCGAAGTACAAAGAGATCTTATCCCCAAACAAATCAATTCAGGAAGTATACTTGCACAAATTAAAAATGCTCCTGGTGTTATAATATATGATATAGAATCTGATCCAGATATAAATCATGATTTTTTGCATGGTTTAACTTTTATTAAAAGAGATAAGAGCAATAAATGGGATGCAAAAAAAATTGAGTACAAAGGAATAATAAGTCTTCCCGAAAACAATTTAAAATCTTCTTGGGAAGAATTAAATAAAGAGTTTCAATGTCTAAATGAATGGCCTATTCTCCATTATGGGGAGACTGAATACATAACAATTTGCAAGTTAGCTAAACATCTAAATATTAGTGAGAATGAGTCAAGCCTATTAAAGAAAAGGTTTTTCGACATTCATAAAATAATAAGGATTCACTGGATGTTACCAGTTAATAGTTATGGCTTGAAAAGTGTCGCTAAATGGCTTGGTTTCTCATGGAGTCAACGCAATGCAAATGGAGCACAGGCATTGCTTTGGTGGAGACAGTGGAGAAGCCATAAAGAAGATAGCAAAGCCAAACAAAATGCTTTGAAAAACATATTGCAATATAACCGAGATGATTGCTTAGCAACTTGGGAAATAACAAAGTGGCTTCTAAAAAATAAAACTTAGCTTTATTCAGATAAATAATCAACAAATCCGACTGGAGCTGATAATTTTATGGAATTATCTCTATTAAATATGAACAATTCTTTAGATGCTAAAAATCTTCTTCTAATCATTGCTAAGCCTATATTTAAACCAGTTGAACTCTTCATATAAGAAGTAATAAATCCTGCATTATTATTGGAAGGAGATTGAATACGAATATTATCAAGTTCTTTTCCTCCAAAATCTTTTGTTCCTCCTTGCCAAAAACGTAATTGCTGTTTTATTTGAGAACCATTTTTCAACTTAGCCATCGTTTCTTGACCAAGGTAGCATCCTTTATTTAGATCTACAAAATCGGAAAGACCTAATTCATAAGGATTGCTTTCAGCATTTAGTTCATTCGCACCAATAGGCAATCCTTGATTAATTCTCCATTCCTCAATATAAGATGAAGCTGCATCTTGGAAATCAACAAAAGTCGCAGGGATCGTTTCACCAGGATCACACCATTCAACATAACTTTGACTCCAGGGTTTATGAATAGAAATTTTTTGCAATCTTCGGATATTGCCTATATTTTTTACTTCTACCTTGTCAGAAGGAAAAATAACTTTCTGAAAACCTTGCAAAACATTTTCAGGATCGCCTCCTAAAACAATAAACCTTATATCTTCTTCAAGAAATTGCACTTCCAATAAAGCCTTAAACCTTCCTGTTGGCGAAAGCCAACAAGTTCGAAGTAAATTACTTGATTGAACATTCAAAATATTTGCAGTGGTTTGTCCGTGCAAAAACTGTTTATTTTCTTCGCCTCTCAAGCAAAACAAAGTAAAAACATTATTCCAGCAAAAAGTATCTTGTAAATTCATTTAAGTAACTCTTTCGAACGAGTAGAAATTTCATTAAGAGAGAAAAGACTGATCAACTTCAATCCTGAGTCCTGAATTTTCTGCGCAGCACCTTCTTGTCTATCAACAATCGCAATAATTGTTTCTACCAAATAACCCGCATCACGAATCTGATTAACGGCTTTCAAGGAGGAGTCACCTGTAGTAACTACATCCTCAAGAACGGTTACAAGTGAACCTGCAGGTGGCATAGGTCCTTCCAACCAAGCAGCAGTCCCATATCCTTTTGGCTTCTTACGGACTATCAAAGCATCGAGTGCTCGGCCTTGCTGATAAGCCGCCATAGCGACTCCACTAACAAGTGGATCTGCCCCAAGAGTCAAGCCTGCGACAGCAGAAGAACTTTTCTCCACCTGAGTCAGAAGCAATTTGCTTAAGGCGAGAAGTCCCAGTCCACTTAGTGTCACAGGCTTGCAATTGACATAATGAGGGCTTTTCCTACCCGAAGACAAAGTAAAATCTCCATGCTTATATGCATTCCTTGCTAGAAGATCTAAAACTTCATCTCTCGAAGTTTCTATAAAATTATCAGTTTGATTCATTTTGAAATTTGCATCTATGGAGATTGATTTACATCAGCCTCCTTCAATGTAATTATTATTGGTTTAAAGGTCTTCACATTAAATCAAGATCTTTCGCTAATCCTTTAAAGGGGGTGTAGCAATCTGGTGAATGCAGCGAACTCATAATTCGCCTTAGGCGAGTTCGATCCTCGCCACCCCCATTTGATCATTTTGATGAGGCTAATTTTTCTTATAATATTGCTTATTTTGCCTGCATTCTTTGCAGCAGGGGAAGTTGCGATTTTAAGGCTCAGGCCTATTCGGGTTGACAGACTAATTCAAGAAAAGCAATCCGGTGCAAATTCAGTTCTAAGGTTGCAACGACGATTAAAAAGAACTCTCACTGTCTGTCAACTAGGCATAACTATCTCTTTAGTAGCATTAGGGTGGTTATCAAATGGGTTTACGCAGTTGTGGGGGGCTCCTCAAGGAAAAATCCATGTCCTTTTAGATTTAATGATTTTCCTTAGCGTTGTAATGCTAGGGACACTCCTTTCTGGATTGCTGCCAAAAGCATTCGTACTCAACAGGCCCGAAAAAGTTGCTCTTCAAATATCTCCACTTTTAGAAGGTGTTATAAGAGGGATGACCCCTATATTATTTTTATTAGAGACACTTGCCTCTTCTCTTTTAAAGCTAATTGGGCTTAATACTCAATGGGATTCTCTAGTCTCTGCATTGTCAGCAGGTGAATTAGAAACCCTTATTGAATCTGGGAGAGTCACAGGATTGCATCCAGATGAGAAAAATATACTTGAAGGTGTATTTGCTCTTAGAGATACACAAGTCAGAGAAGTTATGGTCCCTAGATCAGGGATGGTTACTCTCCCTAGAACTGTTGTTTTCTCTGAATTAATGAAGGAAGTGCATTTAACTCGTCATGCTCGTTTTTTAGTTACAGGAGAATCACTAGACGAAATACTTGGGGTACTAGACCTTCGACTGCTTGCAGAGCCAATCTCTAAAGGGGAAATGAACCCAGAAACAGCATTAGAGAAATATATAAAGCCAGTGCCAAGAGTTGCAGAAACCTGCACTTTAGAGAAACTTCTTCCTGTAATTAGACAAGGGAACCCATTCCTTTTAGTGGTTGATGAACATGGAGGGACAGAAGGGTTGATCACAGCAGCAGACCTTACTGGTGAGATTGTTGGGGATGAAATGGATCCTGGTATTAAGGAGCCAATTTTAAAAAATATTGATACTAGTTCCCGAAAGTGGGTCGCAGCTGGAGACCTTGAAATTATTGAGCTAAATCGCCAACTCAATATTGATTTACCAGAAAATATAAATCACTACACTCTTGCTGGTTTTTTACTGGAAAAACTTCAAAGTGTTCCAGTGAAAGGAGAAACTGTTATAGACAAAGGAATTATTTTTGAAATAACCTCTATGAAAGGGCCAAGAATTGACCTAGTCAGGATAACCTTGCCTCAAAAACTTTCTCAAAAGCAATGATTAACGATAATCTCAGTAAATTGATAATGAAACTTAAATGACCCCCACCATGATTCCTGTAAAGGTTGGGGTAATAGGTATCGGCAACATGGGCTGGCATCATGCCAGAGTGCTAAGCCTGCTAAAAGACGCTGAATTAATCGGCGTAGCAGATTTAGATCCAGATCGTGGCCAATTGGCAACGGAACAATTCAATTGTGCCTGGTATAAAGACTACAAAGACCTATTATCTGACGTTGAAGCAGTGTGTATTGCAGTGCCTACATTGCTGCATCATGAAGTTGGGCTGAATTGTCTTCAAGCTGGCAAGCATGTTCTCATAGAAAAACCAATTGCAGCCAGTCAATTTGAAGCCTCAGATCTTATTGCTGCATCCAATAAAGCTAATTGCTTACTTCAAGTAGGTCACATTGAAAGATTCAACCCAGCCTTTAAAGAGTTAACAAAAGTAGTAACAAATGAGGAAGTTGTCGTTCTAGAAGCAAGAAGGCATAGTCCTAACGCAGACAGAGCAAATGATGTTTCTGTTGTCTTAGACCTAATGATTCATGATCTTGATCTTGTACTTGAACTTGCAAATGCGCCAGTCGTTCGCCTTGCAGCAGTAGGCGGGTGTAGTAGCGACGATGGTCCTATGGACTATGTAAATGCAACCCTTGGTTTTAGCAATGGTGTAGTAGCTAGTCTTACTTCAAGTAAAATGAGCCACAGAAAGATTAGAAGTCTTAGTGCTCATTGCAAAAAAAGTCTTGTAGAAACAGATTTTCTCAACCATACACTTCATATTCATCGTCGCTCACATGAATGGTATTCAGCAGACCATGGTGAGTTGTTATATCGCAATGACGGATTTATCGAAGAAGTCAGCACTACTTCTATAGAGCCTTTATATGCAGAATTAGAACACTTTCTCCAGTGCGTAAGAGGCCTTGAAAAGCCTGCTGTAGATGGTTTGCAAGCTTCTAGGGCTCTTGTTCTCGCAGATCTAATAGAACATGCTGTAGATCAGCCTGGCGAAGGCATCTCTTTAGACAAGCCAATTTAATTTTTTGAATTTGCCATAAGAAAATTGTCACTGCTAAGCAATGACAATTAGCCTCTTTCAAAATCTGATCAACGTAATAAAAGAATTGCTTTTGTTTAACAAAGTAATTCTTTTATCAAGCTAACGGAAACCAACAGCTGCCTGCCAAACAAAAACAAGCAAGAAGAAAAGAAGAGGAATTAATGGGAGTACATCAACCGTTGGAGCATAAATTTGATACGCCTCAGGTAATTGTGCAAGCAAGTCGACAGAAAACGGTGTCATCCCTAGATAATTCATTGACATTTGCAAGTGACGCTACCACGTGTAATGCGCAATGGAGTCTTTCTGCCATGGAGCGAAATCCTCTGAAAAACATCCGTCCTCTATAGACCTCGCAATTGAGCGGGTAAAACGAATCAAATGGCTAATGTTATGCAAGCTTAAAAGTGTGAGACCAAGCAGTTCCTCACTACGAATTAAGTGATGTAAGTATGCCCGACTATGGTTAGAACAAGCTTCGCAAGTACAAGTGTCATCTAAAGGTTTGTAATCATTTCGAAATCTTGCATTACGAATATTCCACCTCTCTGCATTAACTAAGGCAGTCCCATGTCGGCCAAGTCTTGTTGGCAATACGCAATCAAACAGATCAACGCCATTAGCAACTGCTATTGCAAGTTCTCTCATGGAACCTATACCCATCAAATACCTTGGTATCCCCTCAGGAAGAAGAGGGGATACAGCCCTCACAATGTTATTTATTTCATTACTAGTTTCACCAACGCTAACACCACCAATTGCAATGCCAGGCAAATCAAAACTTGAAACAATCTTTGCACTTTCTTTCCTCAGATCTTCAAAACATCCACCTTGCACAATTCCAAATAAAGCTTGGTCATGCTTGGTATGAGTTGATGCACACCTCTCTAGCCAAGTATGAGTTCGACGGCATGCTTCTTCAATATCATTCCTAGAAGAAGGGAATGGTGGGCATTGATCAAAAGCCATTACAATATCCCCACCTAAAGCCATTTGAATTTGAACGGCCTTCTCGGGTGTCAACTTGATAAAACTGCCATCCCTTGGATTTTTAAAAGAAACTCCTTGATCGTCAATTGTATTTAACTGACCAAGACTAAAAACTTGATAACCGCCTGAATCTGTAAGGATAGGTCCTTGCCAGCTCATGAAATCATGAAGACCACCCGCTTGATTAACTATTTTTTCTCCTGGCTGTAAATGAAGGTGATAAGTATTAGCAAGTATCATCTGAGCACCAGTACCTAATAATTGATTAGGCGAAACTCCTTTAACTGTGGCCAAAGTTCCTACAGGCATAAACTGTGGGGTATGAACTTCACCATGGGGAGTATGAAAACAACCCACACGAGCGTTTGTATTAGAGCAATTGGTTTTGATTTGGAAATTAAACACAAGTTCTTGATGCAAAAATCTAAACTTGGAAAGACCTAAGATTGCTTAACAACCTACGTTGTCTTGTAAATATTAGAGAGGTTGTTTTTCTGATTACTCCGAATTGGTTCCGAGATTTTGCAGGAGCTTGGCTCTTTTATACGATCCTGCCACAACTTCCATCTGTAAAGCCACAATTCAAAAGAATAGCTCGATTTGCGCCATTAATCGGAATAATAATAGGGCTAATCAAAGTATCAATCTGGGTATTACTTTCTAAATTCAATTGGCCAAGAAACTCATTACCTTTCATTATAATAGCGGTTGAAATAATTGTTACTGGAGGCATACATTTAGATGGTCTTATAGATACTGCGGATGGAATTGGGGCAGGGGAAGAGAGACAAATTGAGGCAATGAAAGACAGCAGGATTGGAGCAATAGGAGTTCTATCATTAATAGTAATTTTGCTAATTCAAATTGCGTGTATGCTTAAACTTGGGAACAACATAATTATAGCTTTACCAACTGCATCATTTGGATCTAGGCTATCAACTTTATGGGCCATTGGCCATTTCCCATATATTCAGAAAGAAGGTTCTGGAAAAATTCATAAAGATAATTGGCAAAATGGCTTTAAAGAGCTTATACCTTCAATTATAGTGATTATTTCTTCTTTTATAATATTAACTATTAGCCCAATTAATTCTCAGTTAATTCTTTTACTGTATATAGGTTTTCTAATTGGTATAACTCCATTATTCTGGCTGGCAAATACTATAAATATCCGTTTTAAAGGCTATAATGGTGACTCTTACGGAGCCCTTCTTGTAATCATAGAGACTACAATACTGTTTACTCTTGCAATAATTCTACCGGAAGTTTGAGGATGAAAGCATTACCTTTCTTTGGTAGAGATTGGTGGAAACCTTGAGGGTTAACATCTAAGTAAAGTTCTCCCCCTAACTGTTCTGCTAACTCTTTGCCCAAAGCCAAACCCAAGCCAGATCCTTTGGAAGCCAAGCTATTTGCACTTCGAAAACCTCTATAAAAAATCTGATCTCTATCTTCTAAAGGTATTGGCTCACCTGAATCCCAAACGCAAATTCCTATTTCACTAATAAACAATCCTATTGCAGAATCAGCTGGACTATACCTAAATGCATTTTCCAAAAGATTAGCAACTATCTCTGCAATTACCCCTTCAGATACTGGTCTTTCTTGAAGAATCCAATCAGGCCAGGTTATAGGAGCAACCCATTCTCTACCTTGCAAGCTTGCCTTAGCAGCTGCTCTTTTTAGCAATGGTTCAATTAATTCTCGTAAATCTAATGATTTAGAATTAGGCAACAAAGGGGGTAATAATAATCTTTCAGAGAAAAGTTTTTTACTTTCTTTTCTTGATTGACTTAGCTCATCAAGAGCAACTAAATACTTATCAAACTGTTTTTGTTCTGTAATTAAACTTTCAACCAAATTTCTTTGTGAGCTTTCTGGACCTAGCTTTCTCAATAACAATTGTGCATATGTTCTTAATGCTGCTAGAGGGTTTTTTATTTGATGAACCAACATACCAATTTGCTCTTTCTGTTGATTTAGTTCTTCAAGAAGTTTTTTGCGATCCAACTCTAAACTCAAAGAATTAGATAAAGAAAAAGCACTTGCTTGCAATCTTTTATCTAACAATTCTGGCCAAGCCTCTTCAGAAGCAAAGCGCTCTGCCCTAATTACTCCAAGCAGAATTGATCCTTCCTGAAGAGGGTACCAGCGTCTATTAGGAGAAGGGGCTCTTAAATCAGGATCGTTTGCAATTGGCGTCAAAATCCTTTTTATATTGCTTGGTATCTGACCAATAACTTCCAGAGTGGGGGCATCCTCGTCGTGAGTCTGAGCTACATACACAACAACATTCTCTAAGCCAGTTTCTTCATTGAAACTATTCAATTCCTGCTGAACTAAATTGAGAAACCTATCTGAGAACTCCATAACTTCTTATTAAATCAAGTTGAAGGCAAAATGGAAGAGGATTTCACTTGATAATTCAGGAAAAAATTATTAAGATAATTGAGGAGGTCTGAAGTGGACCTTGCAAGAATCTATCTCAAAATCAATCTGGCACAGTTGCATTATTGCTGCTGGCAAGGTCTTTCAAGAAGTTTATGGACTACTTGAGCTTGACCCAACCAATTGACTAAAGATTTTTTCTAGCATCTTTTAGGCCTAGAGAACCGTCTGCACTAAATCAGCAAGTTTTTTGACTACTAAGCAGTGTCAGATTTTTATTAATCGGCTATAAGCCGAACGATTTTTAAATCAATTTTCCTTACGAAGGTTTTTATCATGTCAAAAAAGCGCAAGAGGATAAGCCGTAGACGCCTTGCTGGTCAAAGGGTGATGGCACATGTCTCAACTTTCCATTTAGATACAGGAGAGTACAAACCAGTTACTGCTGCCAGACGATACATAGCTGAAGCAGCTTTAAGAGCCCCCTCGATTCTCAATGTTCGTCGCAACGAACACACGACAGATCGTTTCTTTTGGGGTGAAAAAGGATTATTTAGTGCTCAGTATGCTGAAGAGAACCATTTTCTTTTCCCATCTCTAAGGCATATTGTCGATTCAGTTGGTGACCACAATATGTTCGATGGGCTAGAACTTACTTCTGATGATTGGGAAGAGATCGAAGAATATGAGTACGCGTTTGTTTAATGAATATGTTTTTCAATAAATAATGAGATTTGTATAATTATTTCTTCATTGATTTCATGCCCACCTTGAAATTCATAAAGGTCACTTTCAAGTTCATTAGTTTTCAATAATTCAATAATTTTTCTTGATGCCTCAATAGGAACTACCTCATCATTCACTCCATGAGTTAAAAAAATAGGCGATCTTTGGCCTATTGGATGCCAACCTGGGTGAGGGTAGGCGCTACAAAGTATTAAACCTGCCATAGGGAGATCAATACCAGTGGCTAAAGCCATTGCACCTCCTTGCGAAAAGCCTAAGAGAAATGTTCTGTGTATAGGAATCTCTTCTAAAGGAAGTTCCTTTAACCTAAGTTTAAGATGATCTACTGCTTGTGGGACAGCAGACCAATCTGCAGGGAATAGTTGATACCACTGCCTACCAACTGAATTAATAACAGGTTGTGGAGCTCTTAAAAAAACCAATTCAAGCCTGGTTCCAGACTTGCCTAGCAAGTTTTCACCTAAAGGAATTAAATCTTCAGCATCCGCACCCCATCCGTGAAGCAAAATGAGCCTATGAGTAGGATTGTCACATTGAAGACAAATAAAATCCTTTGGCATTTAGCAATTTTGTCCTTTGATGCGTAAGTTAGCTGTTTAAAGGTCTTACTTAATCTTTCCCTATGTCACCTATAGCTTTACTGAGTGTTTCCAATAAGGAAGGGTTAATACCTTTAGCTCAAGCATTAACAAGTCTTTATGGCTTTGAACTTATTTCCAGTGGAGGCACCGCTAATACTCTTGCAAAAGCAAACATTCCAGTCACAAGGGTTTCTGACTACACTGGAGCTCCTGAAATTCTAGGTGGGAGAGTTAAAACTCTTCATCCTCGTATTCATGGTGGAATTCTTGCAAAAAGAGGAGATTCTATTCATGAATCTGACCTTTCTAAGCAAAATATCAAGCAAATCGATCTCGTAGTTGTCAATCTATACCCCTTTCAGCAAACAGTTTCTAATCCAGAAGTCACTATGGAAAAAGCCATAGAAAACATCGATATTGGCGGACCTGCGATGGTTAGAGCAGCAGCAAAAAATCATGAATCAGTAACCATTCTTACCGACCCATCGCAATATGAAATTTTTATAGAAAGGTTAAAAAACAACAAAATCTCACCCGAATTTAAATCTGAACTTGCTCTCAAGGCTTTTGAACATACAGCTAGCTATGACATAGCAATTAGTGAATGGTTGCAAAAAAGAATTGATTCAAGTTTTTCTCCTCTATTTAATGCATTACCAATTAAACAGAAACTTAGATATGGAGAGAACCCGCATCAGAATGCTTCTTGGTATAGCAAAGCCGAGGAAGGGTGGGGTGGCGCTCATCAATTACAAGGCAAAGAACTTAGTACGAATAACCTTTTAGATTTAGAAGCTGCAATTGCAACAATCAGAGAATTCGGATATGGAAAGAATCAAGAAAGCAACTCGCATAAAAAGGCTGCGGTAATTATTAAGCATACAAACCCCTGTGGCGTAGGAATAGATCACAACTTATCAAGTGCATTTTCTAATGCTCTTGCTGGCGATCCAGTAAGTGCATTTGGAGGGATTGTTGCTCTAAACTCTTTAGTAGATGAAGACACTGCTAATAAACTTACAAATTTATTTTTAGAATGTGTTGTGGCTCCATGCTATGAAGATAAAGCAAAAGAGATACTATCAAAAAAGAAAAATTTGAGGGTTATTGAAATAAATGAGTCGACTATAGATTGTTCTGAAAAAAACTATATAAGAAGCATACTTGGCGGTGTAATTTTACAAGAAATTGATGATAAGAAAATAAACTTAGAAGAATGGGAAACTGTTACTAAAAAAGAGGTTTCAACTAAAGAATATGAAGATTTAGAATTTGCATGGAAAGTAGTGAGGCATGTTAGGTCTAACGCAATAGTGATTGCCTCACATGGTCAAACTCTTGGGATAGGTGCAGGACAAATGAATAGGGTTGGGGCTGCAAAGATTGCATTGGATGCAGCTGGAGAGAATGCAAAAGGTGCTGTATTAGCTAGTGATGGTTTCTTGCCCTTCGACGATACTGTGCATTTAGCATCTAGATATGGAATCAAATCAATAATTCAACCAGGAGGAAGTATTAAAGACAAAGAATCTATAGAAGCTTGCAATAGACTTAATATGTCAATGGTTCTAACAAAAAGAAGACACTTCCTTCATTAGAGAATCTAAAAAGATAATTATTTACTACCTTTTGGATAATAAGTCACTTTATTTTTCTTTCTAAAAGCTGACAATCTACCTGGACCAGCACATAAAAAATATAAAGCTATTGCGGCGTAAATTGCAGATAATTCAAATATATAATTATGTCCTTCAACTACAGCGAAGGGAAATCCTTCTAAGCCTGTATCAACTAGGTGAAAGTAAATCGCAAATAACATAGTTGAAAGCAAACCTAGAGCAGAGAGTCTTGCAAAAATTCCTATTGCCAAGCCAATTGGACAAACAATCTGTGTAACACCTGCCGCAAAAGTCCAAATGATTGGATCACCAGGCAAGAATCCAAAATATTTACCAACTACAAACTCAGCGAAGCCTTCCGGATCTTGTAGTTTTTCCAATCCATGATGAATCATAAAAAGGCTAAAACCTACTCTAAGCACAAAAATTGCTAGTTCACCTAAAATATCAACTTCCCCTTCCGAAGATTGGTTTGCAACAACCACTTCAACCTTTTGAGCTTGATTGGAGGATTGGGATTCTTTGGCAGATTCAGGTCCCATGGAATTTAAATTTTCAGACTCATTCATCAATTTTAAGCACTAAGTAACTACATTAGTTACTTATCATGAAATTCTAATGTCAAAAGAGAATCTTCATAAGATTGCCAAATTATCAAAGATTTAGATTGAAAAATTATTTCTAATCAATCTACAGTTTTATTTCGCTCAAATTAATAAGTTTGTGAATTACCTCTTCAACGATTCGATCTGGAGTTGATGCACCTGAAGTAATCCCAACACTTACATTTCCTTCTGGAAGGAAACTGTATTCAGTCAAAAGATCCTTTCCTAATGGTTTATGAATAATAGTATTTTCTTTATCACCTATCCTTTCAGGTGTATCTATATGAAAAGAACGTATACCTCTACTAATAGCTATCTCTTGCAAGTGAGTTGTGTTAGAAGAGTTAAAGCCACCTATAACCACTAGTAAATCCAGAGGCTCATCTACTAATGAGAACATTGCATCTTGGCGTTCTTCTGTAGCATCACAAATGGTATTAAAAGCTAAAAAATGCTCATTTAATTCAACTGGGCCATATTTGCGAAGCATCGTTTTTTCAAAGAGTCTCCCAATTTCCTCAGTCTCACTTTTAAGCATTGTCGTTTGATTAGCCACTCCAAGTCTTTGCAGATCACGTTCTGGATCGAATCCATTGGAAGAAGCCTTGGAAAACCTCTTTAGAAAGTCTTGTCGATCTCCTTTGCCCAAAATATAGTCAGCAACATATTGTGCTTCTTCCAAATCCAGCACAACAAGATATGTTCCTGCAAAAGAGCTTGTTGCAAGAGTTTCTTCGTGTTTTACCTTCCCATGGATAATAGAAGTGAACTCATGTTTTTTATGCTTTTCTACTGTGTGCCAAACCTTCGAGACCCACGGGCAAGTTGTATCAATGATATGACAACCTCGTTCATGAAGCAGTTTCATCTCTTGAACGGTTGCTCCAAAAGCAGGAAGTATTACAACATCACCTTCTTGAACTGAAGAAAAATTTTTTATACCTTTTTCAGCTGATATAAACCTCACATTCATATTTCTTAGATGATCATTGACCGATGGATTATGAATAATCTCATTGGTAATCCAAATGCTTTCATTTGGGTAATGTCTTCTTGTTTCATAAGCCATTGCAACTGCCCTTTCTACCCCCCAACAAAATCCAAACGCTTCAGCAAGTTTTACTCGCAATCTACCGTGCTCCAAAAGATATCCGTTATCTCGAATAGATCCAATCAAATTACTCTGATAAGCCTTCTCTAAAGCTTGAGCTCTTTTAGTTGGAGATTCAAAACCTCTTCTGTTATATCGATCAGAATGATGCAGCGATCTCTTAAAAGCTTGGGTGTCCATAACAATGGAAGCTGCATTAATTCAACAACTCTATTCGGAATCACGAAAAAGCACAAAAAAGCCTGGCTAAAAGCCAGGCTTTTGAAAGACAAATTATTAAATATATTGCCTAACTTGATGCAAAGTCTGGATATGCCTCCATACCATGCTCTCCAATATCAAGGCCTTGCAGCTCTTCTTGTTCACTAACACGGATCCCTCCAAACAAACTACCAATAATGGACCATGCAATCCAACATGTGACTATTGTCCAAATTGCATAAGCAGCAGCTCCTAAAGCCTGAATAAGCAATACTTTCAAGCCGCCCCCATTGAGAAGGCCTATTCCTGCTACTCCTGGATCCATTCCATCTACACCCCATAGGCCAATAGCCACTGTTCCCCAAACACCGCATACTCCATGAACTGAGAATGCACCAACAGGGTCATCTATACCGGCTGCATCAACTGCTGCCACTGAGAACACAACAATTGCTCCTCCTACAGCACCAGCCAACCAAGCACCACCAAAAGTCATATTGCCGCAACCCGCAGTAATACTTACAAGGCCAGCAAGGATCCCATTGATGATCATTGTTAAATCAGGCTTACCTGATGTAAGCGTAGAAATCACTGTTGCTGCAATAGCTCCACCAGCAGCAGCGAGGGTAGTTGTTACAGCCACATAAGCAACGTATTGGTCCATAGCCAATTCTGATCCAGGGTTGAATCCATACCAACCGATCCAAAGTATCAAGGCACCAAGAGTAGCAATGGCCATATTGTGACCAGGCATAGCCTGAGGCTTTCCATCTACAAATTTCCCAATTCTTGGTCCGAGCAGCATTGCTCCAATAAGACCAGCCCAACCACCAACTGAATGGACAATAGAAGAACCGGCAAAATCAATAAAACCAAGCTCTGAAAGCCATCCGCCATTCCACTGCCAACTTCCAGAAATTGGATATATGAATGCAGTAAGTACTAATGAGAAAACAACAAATTCGCCGAATTTCACTCTTTCAGCAACAAGACCAGAAACAATTGTTGCTGCTGTTCCAGCGAATGCTGCCTGGAAAAGAAAATCAACTGCAGGGACTAGGCAACCTGTATCACCAGCTGCAGCACATTCCAAGGCTCCTGATGGATCAGCATCAAAGAAAAGACCAGAAAAATAAAGCCATCCGCCTGCAATAGAGTCTCCATACATTATCGAGTAACCAATTACCCAATAAGCAGTTACAGCAAGTGCAAATACAAAAAGATTTTTAGTTAAAATGTTTACAGCGTTTTTAGAGCGACACATTCCTGCTTCGACCATTGCGAAGCCAGCATTCATAAAGATGACAAGGATTGTGGCTATAAATAACCAAAGGTTATCAGCTAAAAAAGTTGCAGCTTGTGCACCTGATAAGTCTGATAATTCAACACCAGCTCTAGCAGCAAAGCTGAAAACCCCTAATCCCAGTAGGGCTAGAGGGATAGTGGCTAGCCAAGTCAAAGCTTTGTTTGTTCTTAAGCCACGAATACTTCGAATAAGAAGCATTGGCCCATTCAGAAGACTTGCTTCCTGAAGGCGGGCAGTGCTTCTCACTCTCGGTGATTGCAAAGCAGTAGTCATGAATAATCCAAGCTACAAATGAACTGTTTAAAACAGTAAGTACAAAGACAAATATGAACCAACTCTGATTCATGGCTAGTAATTGTTGATACCAAATCCAAACTTGCCAAATCAGAAGTTATCTATTGCTATAAAAATTATTCAATTTCCAGATTAAAGGTTATAAGGTCGTAGCCCTTCCCAAGTGATATGGTCATTATAAAAACCAAAGCAACATGGCAAAACTTTAACGCCTGAACTTAAGGCAAGTCTAAAAAGTTCTCCATACTTTGGGTCAGCTGAATCTCCAGGGGCAAAAGAATCTACATCATTGCGACTAATGCATGGAACTAATACAGCTTTTGACTTTGGCAAGACATCAATCATATCAATTAGATGTTTCTGACCTCTTTCGGTAATAGTATCTGGGAAAAAAGCAACTGAATTTTTTACCCAAGTCGTATTTTTGACTTCTAAATAGATTTTCCTATCATCAATTTCACTTTGATGAGGAGTAAGAAGCATGTCAATTCTGCTATTGCCCTTTTTACCGTATTTAACTTCATTGCGAAGCTCAGCAATTTCTCCCAATTCCTCCTTTAAAAGTCCTTCCTCAACAACCCTCCTAACAATTTTATTTGGTAATCCAGTGTTAATTCCTACCCAAGTTTTAGTTTTTTGATCATTTTCAACCTCAGCTTGTTCCCAAGACCAGGAAAGTTTACGAGTGGGAGATGGAGCATATCGAACTCTAACTTTACCTCCAGTATTTAAAACCCCAGTCATAGGACCTGTATTGGCGCAATGTGCAGTTACTATTTCACCACTCTCTAATTTCACATCAGCCAAAAAACGCTTGTACCGTTTCAATAAAATTCCCTCTTGAAGAGCTGGGAAAGTTAGAAGAATCTTTCCAATCATGAACAGAAAATTTCTATTGCAATACATTTAGAGGATAGAACTAAAAAAACCTCTAAATAATTCCTTTAATTTGTTGTGCATACAACATGAAAAGATCACTCAAAAAAATTGCCTTAATAGTTAGCTTTGGAACATTGCTCAGCAAAGTTGGGGGGATGACTCGCCAACTTGTCATTGCAGGAGCATTTGGAGTTGGCGCAGCATATGATGCTTATAACTATGCATATGTAATACCTGGCTTCTTTCTAATTCTTATAGGAGGTATTAATGGTCCTTTGCATAATGCAATGGTAACAGTCCTTAGTAGAAGAAATAAACTAGAAAATGCTTATATAATCTCCTCAATAAATACATCAATAAGCTTATTTTTAATTGTTGTTAGTGCAATACTATTTTTTATCCCTGATGAAATAATAAGGATAGTAGGACCTGGTTTAAGCATAGAAGTTCATGACATAGCAGCAAAACAACTTCAAATAATGTCGCCAATTGCTTTTTTATCAGGATTAATAGGAATTGGTTTTGGATCCTTAAATGCAAATAGCCAATTTTTCATTCCATCAATATCACCTATTATTTCTAGCTTGTCCTTAATAATAGCTGCTGGAGCTTTCTGGATTTATCAAAATCCAACAAATAGCCCTTCAGAGATAAATCTTAAAGGAGGAATCATCCTTGCCCAGGCAACGTTAATCGGTGCTTTTCTGCAATTGATAATACAGATACCTGCTTTAGTTAAAAAAGGTCTTTTTAAATTTAAGCTCATTTGGGACTGGACTCATCCTGGAGTGAAGGAAGTGTGGGGGATTGCCACTCCAGCAATACTCTCTTCAGGTATGTTACAAGTAAATGTAATTACCGACCTATTTTTTGCATCAAGTATTCTTGGTGCAGCTGCTGGTCTTGGATATGCAAATTTCTTAATTCAGGCTCCTTTAGGTTTATTTTCCAATGCAATCCTAATACCTTTATTACCAACATTTGCAAAATTAGCCAAGGAAAATGATAAGCATTTGTTAATCACAAAGATCAAGCAAGGTTTAATACTTTGCTCTGCAAGCATGATTCTATTGGGCTCGATCTTTGTTGTTTTAGGAACATCAATAATTGATTTAATTTATGGGAGAGGAGCCTTTGATTCTGAAGCAATTTCCCTGGTTGGTGGCTTACTAGTTGCCTATGGATTCGGCATGCCCGCTTACCTTTGCAGAGATTTATTAGTGAGAGTCTTTTATTCACTTGGGGATGGATCAACGCCATTTAGATTGTCTTCAATAGGAATCATCCTTAATGTAATTCTGGACTGGGCTTTAATCGGTGGTCCATCTCCATGGGGGAACCAACTAGGTATAAACTTTGGAGCCAAGGGCCTTGTGCTAGCTACAGTTGGAGTAAATATTTTTACTTGCATAGGGTTATTATTTAAACTAAATAAATCAATCCAAGGCATACCACTCAAGGAATGGTTGAATGAGGTATTTAAACTTATTATTTGTGGGCTTATTTCTGGGTTTACTGCATTATTATCAAGCTATATTTATCTTATGCCCATTGGATTCTTCTCTGGAATTATAAGATTAATCTTTATATCTATGGTCAGTATTTTAACCTTTGTATTAATGGCAAACTATTTTAAAATTAAAGATATAAATTATATATTTAAAAATTTTCTTGAGAGAATCAATCTTCTTTGATCAATACCGCGCGTTCTTCCCGAACATGAATAGGTAATTCCAGTGATTGACTACCTTCAATACGGGGTCCATCTACTGAAAGTATCCTTGCCTCAATACCAAACTCTTGGAAAGCAGTTTCCATTTCTTGAATCAAGGCCTTTTCCACTTGGGACTCTGCATCAACAACTTTGCCTATAAGTCTTTCACCTAGTCGCCCAATCCGTTTACGAACCACTTCTCGGGCATTAGTAACCTCAATAATCAACACATTGATGTTGTAATTAAAGCAACCTTATCTGCAGTAGGGGTCTAAAATCTCTTCTAGATCAAAAATTTGGCCAGAAGAAACTAATCTTGCTAAGGGGAATTTAACTTTACCTCCACCCATTCTTACTTGAACAGCTTCCAGAGCTTTTCTAGCAGCGATGCTCGCACCTTGATGCAAATTGGCTTTGCATTCAATTGCCAGGGATTCCGCAAGTCCAGCATCTCCCAAGTAAAGATGCCACTTTTCAACTTGTATATAAATGCGATCAGAGATAGATGATTCAAGCTCTCTGAATTGATCAAGGTCTAAATTCATAGAGATAGTAAAAAAGTAGGCTATTTCAGGTTTGTAAAAATTGTTCTACGAAGAAGATGGTCTCTTAGATAAAACAAAAACCAAATGAAGGCCTAGGACAAAAGCCCAAACAAAAGTAAAAACCTGCAGCTGCTGCCATGGATGTCGAATTTCCTGGACAAACCAAAGGCAACTATTTAACGCTGCGAAAGCCATTGCATGAATAGTGAAATTAACTATCCGAGAGAAATGAAGATATAGGGGATCAGTTTGATCTCCTGTTCCGTACCATTTAATTGGCATAAACTTTTCAGATTTATATGATTTTGGATCTATAAGCATGAATATAGTTGACTAAGGGTACATAAATAAGCTCTTATTAATTGTTTACTGCGCCTGTAGCTCAGCGGATTAGAGCATCTGACTACGGATCAGAGGGTCGGGAGTTCGAATCTCTCCAGGCGCGTTCTAGCTATGTTTTTGCTGAGATCAGCATTTAATAATCAAATAAGAGATTGTTTTCTCGCAAAGACACAACCTTTGCTTACTATCCCTTTGGAAAGACTAAAACAGGAGACTTGCAATTGACTCCACTTACTTCTGCTCTAGAAAGCACCGATCCAAGTATCGCTGAATTAATAAATAAAGAGCTTTTAAGGCAAGAAACTCATTTAGAGCTTATTGCAAGTGAAAACTTTGCCTCGAAAGCAGTCATGCAGGCTCAAGGCTCAGTTTTAACCAATAAATATGCCGAAGGATTGCCATACAAGCGCTACTACGGAGGCTGTGAACATGTTGATCAAATTGAAGATTTAGCTATTGAGCGATCAAAAGAATTATTTAAAGCAAACTGGGCAAATGTGCAGCCGCATAGTGGGGCTCAAGCTAATTTCGCAGTATTTTTATCTCTTCTTCAACCTGGCGATACCATCATGGGAATGGACCTGTCCCATGGGGGGCATCTAACACATGGTTCACCAGTGAATGTAAGTGGTAAATGGTTCAAAACAATTCATTACGGAGTAAACGAAAATACGCAAAGACTGGATATGGACGATATCCGTAAAATAGCTTTAGAAAGAAAGCCTAGATTAATAATATGTGGATTTTCTGCCTATCCAAGAATTATTGATTTTCAAGCTTTTCGAACAATTGCCGATGAAGTCGGAGCCTTTTTATTAGCAGATATTGCCCACATCGCAGGTCTTGTTGCAACTGGAAACCACCCTAACCCAATTGAGCATTGCGATGTAGTTACTACAACCACGCATAAAACCTTAAGAGGTCCACGAGGAGGATTAATACTTTCGAAAGATATAGAACTAGGCAAAAAACTCGACAAGGCCGTATTCCCTGGCAGCCAAGGAGGACCACTAGAACATGTTATTGCCGCAAAAGCAGTTGCATTTGGGGAAGCTCTTCAACCTGAATTTGCAAAATACATTAATCAATTAATAAAAAATGCCAAAGCTCTTGCTAACCGAATTAATGAAAGAGGCATTAATGTGGTAAGCAATGGAACAGACAATCATATTGTTCTTCTAGATTTAAGAAGTATCAATATGACTGGTAAAGAAGCAGATTTACTTGTTAGTGCAATCAATGTAACAGCCAATAAAAACACTGTGCCGTTCGACCCTGAATCTCCTTTTGTAACAAGTGGACTCAGACTAGGTACTGCAGCTTTAACTACTAGAGGCTTTAATGAAGAAGCCTTTATGGAAGTAGCAGATCTAATAGCTGATCGTTTATTAAATCCAAATGATTCAAGGAAAAAAGAACAATGCAAAGAAAAGGTACTAGGTCTTTGTAAAAGATTTCCTCTGTATAGTCTTCATTAAGGTGTATTCATTGTCAAAACATTCTCAAGAAAAAACAGTTGAAATTTTATGTATTGGAAGTGAATTATTGCTTGGCAATATTTTGAATAGTAATGCGCAGTGGTTAGCAGAAAAGTTAGCTTCCATAGGTCTTTCACATTTTAGACAAACAGTAGTTGGAGATAATTTCGACAGACTTAAAGAATTCATTTTAGCTACCTCTCAAAGAACTAACATACTTATCACAACAGGAGGCTTAGGTCCTACTCCAGATGATCTAACAACTGAGACTATTGCTGCAGCATTTAATACGCCTTTAATAGAAAGCAAAGAAATTTTAATTGATATTAAAAAAAAAGTTAAATATTCATCTAAAGATTTGCCTTTAATAAATAAAAAACAAGCTCTTTATCCAAAAGGATCAAAACTTATACACAATCCTACAGGTACAGCGCCTGGCATAATTTGGAACCCTAATGATGATTTTACCATAATTACACTTCCAGGCGTTCCATCAGAGATGAAGAATATGTGGGACCAAAGTATTGAGAAATGGTTAAAAGAAAATTCATACAAAAACAAAACTATTACCAGCAAAGTATTAAAATTTACCGGGATTAGTGAGTCCGAACTGACGGAAAAAGTAAATGATATTTTAGAAGGAAGCAATCCTACGATCTCTCCGTATGCTTCTCTGGGTGAAGTGAGATTGCGAATAACATCTAAAGCAGAAAATATAGAAAGAGCTAATGCATTAATTGAGCCTATACAACATGAGTTAATTCAAAGAGCTCGTAAAAATTATTTCGGCTCTGATGAGGATACTTTGGCCTCAATAATTATTGACTTATTAAGGCAGCGCAATGAAACACTCTCGGTCGCAGAGTCATGTACTGGAGGAGGTTTAGGAGCTAGTCTAACAAGTGTAAGTGGTGCATCTGATATCTTCTTAGGAGGGATAATTGCATACCACAATTCGATCAAGAAGTCCCTACTTAACGTTCGAAGTAAAGAACTTTTAGAAGACGGTGCTGTATCTGCCGAAGTAGTACAAGATATGGCGTTAGGAGTAAAAAAGAAACTTGGCACTGATTGGGGACTTGCTATTAGTGGGATAGCAGGTCCATCAGGAGGAACCCCAAATAAGCCTGTGGGTTTAGTGCAATTTGGTATTGCAGGTCCAAATATTCTTGAATCAATTGAATTCCAATTCAACCCTTATATAGGGAGAATTGGAATTCAAAAACTGAGTGTCATTAGAAGCCTTGACATCCTGCGTTTATTTATCCTGCATGGGGCTAAGGTCAAAGCCTAAAGGGAGTCAAATTTGAGCTCTGGAACCCTCTATGACAAAGTCTGGAATCTGCACCGAGTTGCAGATCTTCCTGGTGATTCAACACAGCTTTTCATTGGACTCCACTTAATTCATGAAGTAACAAGTCCACAAGCTTTTGCAGCTTTAAAAGAAAAAGCGCTATCTGTTAAATACCCTCAAAGAACAATTGGCACAGTAGATCACATAGTTCCTACAACAAACCAGACAAGGCCATTCAAGGACCCACTTGCTGAAGAAATGTTGAGCACATTAGAAGCCAATTGCAAAGAACATGGTATCAAGCTTTTTGGGATTGGCTCTGGAGGGCAAGGAATAGTGCATGTGATAGCTCCAGAATCAGGATTAACACAACCAGGCATGACTATTGCTTGTGGTGATTCGCATACCTCAACCCATGGAGCATTTGGAGCAATCGCATTTGGGATAGGGACTAGTCAAGTACGAGATGTATTAGCCACCCAGAGCCTGGCAATGAAGAAATTAAAAGTTCGAAGGATATGGATAGATGGACAACTCCAAAAAGGAGTATATGCCAAGGATCTAATCTTACATATTATTCGTAAACTTGGTGTCAAAGGTGGTGTTGGGTTTGCATATGAGTTTGCAGGGCCAGCAATAGAAAGTCTTTCTATGGAAGAAAGAATGACTATTTGCAATATGGCTATAGAAGGCGGTGCTAGGTGTGGATACATCAACCCAGATCTAACAACATTTAAATACCTAAAAGGAAAGCCATTCCTACCAACTGGGATCAATTGGGATTCAGCTGTGAGTTGGTGGAAAACGTTGGCTACCGACTCAAATGCACAATTTGATGATGAAGTTAAGTTTGACGCAAATAAAATCTCTCCAACCGTTACTTGGGGCATTACACCTGGACAAGCAATCGGTATAAATGAATATATTCCTGAGACAAATGCTTTAGATGCAAATGATAGAGATATTGCGAAAGAAGCTTACGAATATATGCAAGTAAAACCTGGAGAATCTATTAAAGGACTTAAGGTTAATGTTTGCTTTATAGGAAGCTGTACCAATGGTCGTTTAAGCGATTTACAAGCTGCTGCTGAAATTGCAAAAAATCATCATGTATCTCAAGGGATCAAGGCCTTCGTTGTCCCTGGTTCAGAGCAAGTTGCAAAAGCAGCAGAAGCTGAAGGACTAGACAACATTTTCAAAAAAGCAGGTTTTGAATGGCGCAAACCAGGGTGCTCAATGTGTCTAGCAATGAATCCTGATCGACTTGAAGGCAGGCAAATTAGTGCTAGCTCAAGTAATAGAAATTTCAAAGGGAGACAAGGTTCTGCCAAGGGAAGAACATTATTAATGAGCCCAGCGATGGTTGCTGCTGCTGCAATATATGGTTGTGTTGTGGATGTAAGAGAATTAATCAATCCCTAAGCATGAAAAAAAATACTTCCAGCATGAACAACTCTAAACATTTTCCTAAAGGTCCCATCGAAAATGTAGAGGGGCAATGCATAAATCTCAGAGGCAATGATATTGATACAGATCGCATAATTCCTGCAAGGTTCTTAAAATGTGTAAGTTTTGAAAATTTAGGCGAGAACGTTTTTGCAGATGACCGCAAAGAAAAAAAAGGGTTACACCCTTTTGACATAAAAAAGAATAAGAATGCTTCAATACTTATAGTTGATAAAAATTTTGGCTGCGGATCAAGTCGGGAACATGCACCTCAAGCATTAATGCGATGGGGAATAAGAGCGATAATTGGAAATAGCTTTGCAGAAATATTTCATGGCAATTGTTTAAGTATGGGCATTCCCTGTATTATTCTTAGTGAAGAAGATTTGTTATCATTTCAAACTGAATCTGAGAATAATCTACAGAGCATATGCAAAATTAGTCTTGATAAAAAAACGATTGAATTCAACAAGAAAGAATGGAACTTATTTATTGAGAAAGGGGCTTTGGAAATGCTTATATCAGGGAACTGGGATGCAACTAATACACTGATATCAAAGATGAGTAAAATAAAATCTGTGGAAGAAAATTTACCTTATTTCAGCTTTTCTAAATTGAATTAAGTATGTATACATCTAAATTATAGTCAATAAATTATCTTACATTGATTGCGTATCAAGAGGGATAAGAGAACCATCAAAATCAAAACCATTCAGCCTAAACATTAAGCCTCCATTATTATCATTAATATCATAGAATAGTCCAAAAGAAAAAGATCTTCTCTCCCAGAGTAAAGCCACTTTTGAATTTATAGTTTTTCCATATTGGTCAGAACCACTATCAACATTTACATCGTAAATACCTGATAACAAAAATGGGCCATATATCTGCTGAGTTAATTTAAAAGAAACTTTCCGAAGGTCAACAACATTATCGAATTTAAAAGGGCTATCACCTCCTTTAGCAGTAAAGCCTGGCATTATAGAAACTTTTGTATAATCCAAGATAGGCTTCCTAAAATGACCAAAGGTGATTTCTGGGCCAGCACTAATGCCTATAGAGCTCTGATTACTATTATCTTCATAATAGTAATAACTAGCAGTTATTACTGTGTTAAAAGTTATTCCAGGCTTTACAGGTAGAACAGAATAGCGCGGTGGACTGCTTGAATTTAAGTTGATTCCTTTACCGAAAGAATAGATTGGTCTAGATATACTTAAACTATTAAAAATACTAGTTCTCCATAGATTCTCTAAATCTACCTTTTTTAATTGTTCTGCTTGATATTTAGCCATTCCTGACCTAAATCGATAAGCAAAATTTGTTTTCCTATAATCCCAAGATACATTCTTATCAATATAACCACCATAAGCAGTATAGATATCACTTTGACCTAATGATCCATTCCAAGTTTTATAGCGGTAAGCACCAAACAAAGTCCCAATAAAACCATCTATACCAGCAAAGCTAAATGCTTGTTTAAGAGATCCCCAGTATCTACTGCCATCTGGCAGTCTGCCTATATTAAATGTGGAGATACTTGCAGAAAGTTCAGAGTCAAGATTAAATGTTTTACCCTTTAATTTTGCTTTTAAACCAAACAGATCACTAACCTTTGCAGATCGTTTAACACTAGGACTCAAAACACTAGATCCTGCTTCTGGGTATGAATTAGTCTCAGACTTAATAGCACGTTGTATAAGGAACTGAGGCTGTAATTTTAGTGTATAGTTTTTATTTATATCAATAGGATTAAACCGTCTGCCAAGAAAAAATCCATCTCTATCTTTATAATCATAACCTAAAACCCAGCTTTGCTTTGCTTGATTACCTCCTCCAAAAGTTCGCTTGCCAAGCGGCAAAGTAAGTTTATCTTCTATTACCAGCTTACTTCTATTAGCAGTGATAATTGACTTACCTAAGTTATTTTCAGTCGCTACAACATCTTGAGCTAGTATTTTAGTTTGAACTGGGTTAAATGGGTCATTTGAAAAAATTATTTTTTTAGCTTTCCAGCCTGAATTATTGATAAGAATTTTAGAAGCTTTAAAGCGCCAACTATTTATACCTTCTGACAATAAAGACCCCTTATAAAAAGGATTCATACCTGCATCAATTTTGCCTCCTTCAATTAAAATACTATCTTTCAAAGTTAATGCTGATTTACCATTCTTAGAATCTCCTTTAAATTTTGATTTTATATTTAAATCTGTTGGAAGTAATTCAATGCTAATTACTCCATAAACATCTTTAATCTCACCTTTTTGATTGTTAAAATTATATATAAAATAATTCGCCCGAAAATATTGTCCGCCTCGGGAGAATCTCACATTATCGGTAGCTATAATAGTATTTTTTGCCTGATCAAAGACAAGTCTTCCAGAACGAAGAGTTCCTCGATTTAAAGATGTAATTACGTTACCTTCTGCTATGAAAATATTATTACTTTCCCAGTATTGCCGTTTGGCTTGAATATTCAGAGGGATCAGGGAAGGGTCTTGATCCTCTATAGAAAGAAAAGTATTCCCCCCTTTATCAATCTTCTCAACTCTCTCGGACTCAGATACTAACAAATTTCCAGAATCTTTGAGACCTCTAGAAGAAGGAGAATTTCTTAAAAACTCATTATTACCTGCTAAATAACCCTCTAAAGGATTAAAGATCAGATAACTTGCTGAAAAACAACCTGCTAACCAGGCATTAGATAATTTCGCCGCCAAAACCTTATGTCGACGAAATTAATGATTACACAATCAGAAAATTACATAGCCATTGATGGCCAGTATTAGTTCTGATTAACTGTTCAGTCTAATTTTCAGTCCTGAGGACCTTCTAAATCTTTCCTAGCAGGTGTTCTAGCTGGGTCACTAGCTAAGAAGCCAAAAAGGAACACCCCAACAAAAAAGAAGACGACCGTGTATACAGAGATCTTTAAAGCAAGCATGAAAGCAACAAACGTCTATAGAACCACGGATATTGTATGGGGCTTTAAGGCAGAATTACCCCACTTATGAACTTTGATTGAAATGTTTATAAGTCGATTAACTGGAAATTTTAACAATATGGCCAAAAAGCTTCAATCATCATGCTCGTCCCAAGGGTCATCTAACCGTTTAGCAGGAGGGCCAAACGCGGTATAGACCCCTAAACCTGTAAGACCAAACAAGATCAGAAGGACAATTATTGCGAATTGAAGAGCTGGAGATGAAGTTTCCATCAAAACTTTGTACAGGTTGGGTAACTAAGAGTCAATTTCCCATACAATATCCAAAATTAACCCTTAACTGAGGCTTAAAAATCAAAATGGGACAAAAAACAGCTCTAGGATCTCTACTGAAATCCATTGGTAACTCTGGTCAAGGTAAGGTTGTGGCAGGCTGGGGCGCAGTTCCAGTCATGGCATTTGTTGGTGTTTTACTACTAGTCTTTTTAGTAATTCTTCTACAGATCTACAACCAATCTCTCCTTTTACAGGGATTCTCAGTTGATTGGAACGGAATTAAATAGTAAAACCTTAATAAAACAGAAGAGGGTTCCCCAATGAACATCTTTGGCGTTGGTTTGCCTGAGATTGCTGTGATTGCTGGGTTGGCATTGGTAATTTTTGGTCCCAAGCGACTCCCAGAGCTTGGGAGAACCCTAGGTAAAACTCTAAAAAGTCTTCAACAAGCTTCGACAGAGTTTGAGAGTGAAATTAAAAATGCAATGTCTGAATCAGAGTCGAAAGACAGTGAACAAAAAAATGACCCCAAAAATTAGCATTATTGATTAATTCAAAATAAAATCAGAGAAAAAACACGGTCATCCTAAAAATCTCAATGAGTTCAGATGACTTTCGTTTATTAGTTGGCCTAGGTAATCCTGGATCAAAATACCGTTTAACGCGCCATAACGTCGGTTTTATGGCCTTAGAGAAGCTTGCAGAGAAAGAGTCAGCCAAGTTTAAGCTCAACAAAAAACTCTTCGGAGAGGTGGCTGAGTTTGGGATAGGGGATGATCGTAAAAGGCTTCTTATGCCTGACACCTTCATGAATCAAAGTGGGCGCTCAGTTCAAGCTGCTATGAACTGGTTCAATATTGAAATCAGTCAAGTACTTATCATCTCAGATGATATTGATCTACCGCTAGGAAAATTAAGAATTAGGAGACAAGGCAGCTCAGGTGGACACAATGGTCTCAAAAGCATCATTAATTGTCTCGGGACTAGTGCTTTCTATCGTTTAAAGATTGGTATTGGGAATTATCATTCAACAACTCAAAAGAATCAATCCAATACAATTTCCTATGTTCTTGGAGATTTTGATCAGAAAGAAAAACTTATAATTGAGAATGTATTGAATGAAGCATTAGCTGGGCTTAGTTTAATTAAAAATTCAGGAATAGAAAAAGCAGTTACATATCTCAATTCGATTAAACCTGAACCATATGAGAAGAAATTAGATGCATAAAAAACCTACAACAACTGCTCATTTAAGAGTGAATAAGCAAGATTTTTTGAATAAGTCTCTGGAAGGGGAGGTATCTGCGGGAGGTTTTCAATGGGATTTCATATGGAAGTTCACTAGTGGTGAATTAATTGTTGAGCCTTCCCTTGGCAGAGCACTAATTCAAGATGCCTTATTAAGGTTTTTAATTAAGAAAGACTATTATCTAGAGCCAGGAGGAGATTATGTATTCACAATCAGGGCAAAATTTTAAGATTCACTTCGGCAGCCCATTCCAATTTTTTAGATAAATAATCTTCTAGAAGTACTAATGCAGCAATTGAATCTAAATTACTCGGTGGGGGTAGAAGTCCTCTTGGCAACCATCTAAATAACAATCCAGGTGGCACAATTTCCCAATACCTATGCCTTGCTCGAAAAGTAGTTCCCGCTTCTTCAACAACTTTGACATTTAAGTTTGAGAAAGTTGCGAACTCATTAACCCAATAAAAACTATTAGTTCCATTACCGATTATTATTAACTTAACAGAATATTTTTCTTGCCATTTTCTTACAAAATTACTAACTGCAGAGACTTTAAGGATATAAGCTTCAATTACAGCTGAATTAACCAAGTCTGCCAACAATAATCCACACTTATCTCTACCAGGGTCTAACGCAATAATAAAATCCATGCGTTTATAAAGATCTATTTTCCGAATTTAACTTTGTTAGTCTTAAAAAAACTGAAATCTTCTCTGCCGTATCACTTTTCCTACCTGAAATAGCTTGAAGATTAATCTGAGAGAACTTTGTTCTTCTTAATTTTTTAGATAAAGAGTTTATAGAGTTTGTATCCACCTTTATTTCAGATACCAAAGAACCTCTTCGTTTAACCTCAGCCAAAGTCGAAGCTAACAAAAGTTTGATCTGATTATTTAAATAATCATTTGTAAACTCTTTAGAATTTAGAGTATTACTTGCTATTACTTCATCTTTAGCCACAATGTTTTTGTTAAGCAAGACTTCTGGGAAAGCATATACATACTTCTCACCTAATAAAACATTCCCCGCAGAGCGAATATTGATCACCCATTTTCTTCTATCAGATATTATCGACTGCATTTTTTCTACATGATCTTTTCGAATTAATATAAGCCTTCTATCTGCTGGAGCCCCTGGCATGACTCTTGAGAAAGCATTCAAATTAGCTGTCCTAAAAATATTCTCAATTTCCTTCTTTATATTAGTAGTATCATCTAATTGAATAATAAAAGCACCTAAAGACTGACCACTAGTAATAACAACCTCTCCTTGCCGTAAAGCAATTAAATCTTTTTCAAGTTTTACCAAATCATTCTCGCCTTTTTTGATTCTTTGTTCAAGTAGTTCTCTTTGTTTTTTTAAAGGTAGCAAAGCCAATCTGCTCTGTTTCAACTCCGCTTGTATATCATTCAATCTAAAAAGGCCGTCCCTTAATTGTCTATCCACTAAAAGCATCAGCATTAATGAGATTGAACTAATAAAGCTACCAGTTAAAATTGTTATTAAAACAGCAGTTCTTCTGGGTCTCAGCTTGAATATACTTAAACGAGCTTTCCCGATTTTTGACCCAAGAAAATCCCCAAGCGTTGAAAGTACGCCCCCTAGCACAAGCAAAAAAATAATTAATAGCCAACCCGTCACAATAAAAAACTACCAAGCCTGTAAGAAAGATAATATTATTTTATTATGCTTAGAGTTGGTTGGTTTAATTAAATCGTTTAGCAAGAGCTATTGGATCAAAAACAGTTATTTTTTTTCGATCTATCTGGAGAAGTCCCAAGCTTCGCAAATCCCCAAGCAATCTAGTAATAGTTACTCTAGTAGACCCTATCGCTTCAGCAATTGCCTGATGAGACAATCTAAGGTCAATCGTTATTCCCTTCTCTCCAGCCACTCCAAAATCCCTGCATAGAACCAAAAGGAAACTAACCAATCTAGAAGACATATCTCTATGAGTAAGAGTCTCAATCATGGTTTCAGTTTGTAAAACCCTGCTAGATAAGCCTTGAAGTAGAAGCAAGCCAACACTGCTATCTCCCTCAAGAGCATTTCTAACAGAACCTGCGGGTGCAGAAACCATTTCAACTCTCGTGAAGGCTACGGCATGATAAAAACGATCAGACCTCTGTCCTGTCAGCAGGGAAAGGACTCCAAATAAACTATTTTCTCTTAACAAAGCTACTGTTATTTCTTCCCCTGATTCATACACTCTTGTCAGACGAACAGCACCTCTTCTAATCAAATAAACCCTTTCAGCGGGATCCCCCGGAAAAAAGATTGTTTTAGAACGCTCAACCAACTCAGGAGTTGCTCCATCAAGGGCCCGAATTACATCCAGAAGGCTCTTCTTAGCTTGAGGTTGTTCATTAAGTTGGTTTTGTGATTGCACCCCAGAAAAATAGTTTGAATAGCAGCTCAAGCCAATCTCAGCAGTTGCCATTTTGGCAAAGCAATAACAAAGACGCTAAAGACAGCTAAAGAAATGACTTGTAGCAATAATGACTTTTTCTAGCTTTAGTTTTCAAAAACTCATTACGCCTTCATATAAATGAAGCATTGAAACATATTCAAAAGACAAGTAAAAACGGTATAAAAGCGTCATTGCAACACTATCTATAGTGTCTACTTATTGTGAAGATGAATCATGGCGCTAGATTTAAGGGATAATTTTTCAGATTTTTGACAGCAACCCCTAGCCCCATCAGTGCCTCAACAGAGAAGCCTTGTGGTGAGTTATATCCACTATCTTCTGCAAATTCAAAACCAAAGCTGAGAATTGTTGAATCGCAAGGCCAAGTTCAAGTTCATATGGCAAGTTACAGCGGTAGCTTTCCTCTTGTACTAAGTGAAGCACTGAGATCTGCAGGGCTTGGCAGTCGAGTATTAATAGCTCAGTTTTTGAAAGGAGGAGTAAGTCAAGGTCCTCAAAAAGCTATTAATCTCTGTGGAAGATTGCAATGGTTCAGGCCAAATACAAACTGCTACCTTGGCAGGAGCCACAGTGGGCAAAATCACTTGTCAGATGAATTTGTTAAATCCAAAATGGCAGTTCAAGAAATCTGGGAAGTATGCAAAGCAAATCTTCTAAAAGAAGCTGTCAATAAAATTGTTTTGGATGAGATTGGACTAGCAATGAAGTTAGGATTTATTAAAGAAGATGATCTAATAGAAACTCTTGAACAAAGACCTCGCTCTATAGATTTAATTCTGACAGGTCCATTTATTCCTGAAAACGTCATTGCTATGGCTGATCAAGTAACTGAATTAAGGTGCTCTAGATAATGCTTAAAAACGATCGCTGGATAAGTGAACAAGCCAAAGCAGGCATGCTTAAGCCTTTTCAAAGCAAACTAATCAGGCATCTGAAGCCTCAGTCTCAAGAGCAACCAGTTTTGAGTTTTGGATGCTCATCTTATGGATATGACCTAAGACTTTCTTCAAAGGAATTTTTAATCTTTCGCCATGTGCCTGGGACCGTAATGAATCCCAAAAAATTCAATCCTAAAAATTTAGAATCAACTCCGCTAAATCAAGATGCAGATGGTGAATATTTTATTCTGCCAGCTCACTCCTATGGACTAGGTGTTGCTTTAGAAAGAATGAAAGTACCCCCTAACATTACTGTAATTTGCTTAGGGAAAAGTACGTATGCAAGGCTTGGAATCATAGTAAATACAACACCAGCTGAAGCAAGTTGGGAGGGGCATCTCACTCTTGAATTCAGCAATAGCTCAGGGGCTGATTGTCGGATATATGCAAATGAAGGGATATGCCAATTATTATTTTTGGAAGGAGATCCTTGTGAAACGACATATAGTGATCGGAAGGGTAAATATCAGAATCAACCCGAAAAAGTTACGCTTGCAAAGATATAACTATGCCATTAACCCATCTGGTTACAGCCACTCCAGATGCTGAAAAAACCATGGCATACATTGCCAGAGTCAGCAATCCTAAGAATCAAGACAATCAAGATTTCTCAAAATTGCTGAAATACTGCATAAAAAATGAACATTGGAGTGTATTTGAACAAGCATTTATGACTATTCAAATTGAAACTAATAGAGGAATAGCAGCACAGATTCTTAGGCATAGATCTTTTACCTTTCAAGAATTCTCTCAAAGGTATGCCGATAGTAGTCAACTTGGCGAAATACCAGTACCAGAATTAAGAAGGCAAGATACAAAAAATAGACAAAACTCAATTCCTGACTTATCAATAGAAGTTAGAAATACTTTTGAGCAAAAGATAAGAAAGAATTTCGAAGAAAGCATTTCTTTATATAGAGAAATGCTTAACTCCGGAATAGCAAAAGAATGTGCAAGATTTGTTCTTCCACTAGCCACTCCAACTCGTATATATATGAGTGGTTCTTGCAGATCCTGGATTCATTATATAAATTTAAGATCAGGACATGGTACTCAAAAAGAGCATATGGATATAGCTAATGAATGTAAGAAAATATTTTGCAAACAATTCCCAACTGTTGCTATAGCTCTTGAATGGTAAGTTTTTTATCCATGACTTCTAGGATTTATAATCTTATATCCGGGCCCACTATTTAACTCCGAAAAGCTTTCTTTATCAGAAGTTTGATTATGAGAAAGGTCTTCTTTTGAAAATCCTACTTCATTTAGAAGTGCATGAGATAGTTTGCTTATTTCGTTGGGATCCAAGAATCCAACAAATTCTCCTTGCATTTCACCCCTTTCGTCAAAAAAGTTAAATTGTGGGACACCATTTACTTCGTATTTATCTACAAAAGAAAACCATCGATCATTATCTACATTCAATAAAACAAAATCTATTTTATTCCCGAGCTTCGTTTCAAGGTCTAGCATTGTAGGAGCCATTTTTTGGCATATTTCACACCAATCTGCATAAAATTCCAAAATGGTAGGTCTACCATTCGATAAAGCAATGTCAGGAGGAATAGATCTTCTAGCCAACTGATCAAGAGGCTGAGAAGGGGACAACCCTCCTCTCACAACAAAAATGAATGCCGAAAGTAATAAAGCAACCACTAAAAGAACTATTTTTTGTACTTTGCCTAATTCAACTGATCTGGGATTATTTTCCATAAAAGCATTGATTTAAAAATCAGCTTGCAGGTATATTTAGCTACTTTATTAGGAAAAGCGATCTATTTGAGCTAACCTTTCGAGCGGTTTACCTCTTTTGGGTATAAAAATAGCAAACAATGTAATGCATCCTTTTGGCACTGGACCTATTACTAGCAAAAATCCAATCTTCGGTACAGATGGCATCCGCGGGAAAGCATCTTCATTGTTAGCACCAGATTTTGTCCTAAAGATTGGGTTTTGGTGTGGATTAGTAATAGAAGGAGAAGGGCCATTCATTATTGGGCAGGATTCGCGGCAGAGCAGTTCAATGATCACCTCTGCTTTGAGTGCAGGGCTAACCGCAGCTGGGCGAGAAGTGTGGCAAGTAGGTTTATGCCCAACCCCTGCCATCCCTCACCTCATCAAACAATTTGGGGCTTCTGGCGGGCTAATGGTATCGGCCAGTCATAATCCTCCAGAAGATAATGGAATAAAAATCTTTAATAGTGCTGGTCAAAAAATAAGTTTGAAAGAACAACGCCTTATCGAAAAAGGCCTTACCAAAGAAATAAACCCTTTAGAACAAATAGGAGCAATACATTATCGAAATGAGCTAATTCAGCACTATTCAAATAGTCTTCTAGAAACTGCGAATGGGAAAACACTTAAAGATGTTTCTATTGTTCTAGATCTTTGCTGGGGATCGGCAACCTCATGTGGAGAAAAGATCTTTACATCCTTAGGTGCAACTTTAAAAACAATTCATAGCCATTCAGATGGAGCAAAAATCAATGTCAAATGCGGATCAACCAACCTAGGTCCACTTAAAGAAGCAGTTAAAGCAGAGAATGCTCAAATGGGATTTGCATTTGATGGAGATGCTGATCGTGTAATAGCTGTCGATGAGAAAGGAAGAGTTATTGATGGAGATCACATACTTTATTTATGGGGATCATTTTTGAAAGAACAAAACCAACTCCCTGAGCAAAGGCTTGTAGCTACATCTATGTCGAACCTTGGCTTGGAAAATGCATGGCTAGCCAAAGGTGGGCAGCTTGAGAGAACACCTGTGGGGGATAGATATGTTCAAGAAAAAATGTTAGAAACTAATGCAACACTTGGTGGGGAACAGTCAGGCCATATCCTTTCCAAAATGAATGGTCTTTGTGGTGATGGTCTTTTAACTGCAATACAACTTGCGACAATATGTAATGGGCTTAATCTTCGTCTTTTTGAATGGCTAAATCAGAGTTTCAAACCTTATCCACAAAAGCTCATTAATGTACCAATTAAAAATTCCTCCTCGAATCAATACTGGGAGGAATCAGAAGCCTTACAAGAGGCAATGGATAAAGCAAAAGTTGCGATGGGCTCCCGAGGAAGGGTTTTAATAAGAGAAAGTGGAACAGAGCCTTTACTGAGAGTTATGGTTGAATCTGAAGACCCTAAAATGGTTGATTCATGGAGTTCCCATCTTGCAAGTATTGCCCTTAATGATTTAAATGCTGCTTAATTATTAATAAACTCATAGCTTTTGCTTAATTCAGAAAGATCAGGTACATCATTATCATTACGAAGAAATAAGGTCCTGTATACTGGCAAACCTTTTGCAGTTACATATTCTTCTCTCTCTGTAGGAAGATTGTAAGGGTTGAAATTTAGCCATTTACTTTCCTTAGAATGGATACAATCAAAACACCCACTAAAGTTAATAAGTTTAATCATTGAAGTGATAACAGGTAAAACATCACTTTGAAGATATAGTTCAGATCCTAAAGTCAAGTTAGATGATAAAGAACCAAGTAAAGATGGACTCAAAACACGTCGCTTTTGATGCCGTTTTTTAAACCAAGGGTCTGGGAATTGTATAGAGACTCTTTGCAATTGACCCACTTTTAAAGATTCCAGCCATCTATGCAAACTGACATTTGCATTACAAAAGAAAAATCGTAAATTAGTTAGTTCCTTCTCTTTTCTTACTTTTTCTGCTGAATCTACAAGTTTACTTCTTATATCAACTCCGAGGAAATTCCAACCTTTTTCTAGTGAGGCAAAGTTAATCAGAAAGTTTCCCTTCGCTGACCCTATATCTAAATGTATTGGCAACGTTTTATCCAAAAAAAGATCTTCAGGATCAGGTATATCAAGTTGGTTTTGGAAAAAACGACTAAGCGGGTTTACATGTTGACGCACTCTGTAGGACACGATAAAAATTAACTTATTCAGCTTAAAAGATTTATTGCGAGAATTGATACTGAAAAAGCTTTAATATTGCAAAATGATAGAGCTTACATTCCACACTCTTGTTTGGCTAACCTACAAACTAGGAGCTACCTTTGCTTTTGGACTGCCTTTAACGCTATTAATTTGGGCCAATATAAAAAAAGAAACCTCTATAATCAGGTTATTATCAATTTACTGGAAAATAGCTAGCCTAATTCCAATAAGTATTCTTCTCATTACTGGAGATCGAGCTATAGGCTATTTAACTTCTTTAGCCTCTCCCTTGCTTTTAATAATATCAGTATGGTTCTGGGTAGACCTAAATGAAGAGTTGGCAGATCTTCCTCCTTGGAAGCCCTTGGGAGTAATAGTCAAAGTTTGGAGGTGGATAATAAGTTTCTATGGATTGCTTTATCTAGCTATTAGTTTAAAAAGCTTATCTTGCATTCAATCTATAACAGAGCCAAAATGTTTTGCACTCCAAGAAGCACCGGATCAATTCCACCTGCTAATAAAGAATTTATTTAACTTCCTGTTTGGAGCAGCTTGGACAGAAGCAATAGCTGCTTTCACAGGTTACCTAGCTCTAATTGTTTATGTTGTAGGACTGATTCAATGGATACTTATTCGCCTGCCAAAACAAGGAAGAATTGCTGGAGGTTTTTAATAAAAAACTACTGATTAAAACCTATTCTGTTTACTACATCTATACACCGCCCACATATTGTTAAATGATTTGGAGAATTCCCTATATCATTTTCATAATGCCAGCACCTTTCACACTTAATACCTCTTGCATTAGATATTTCAATAGTACCAAATTCAAAATCTAAGCTAGTTAAGACTTCTGCCCATGGCTCACCCCCTATTTGAAACTGTGAAACAAGCAACCAATCTCTTATATTGTCAACATCTGAATGACCATTATTATTAATAAATTCGATAGCCTCTAAGATAGAAGAGTTATTAGTTTCAAAGCGTACACTAGCTTGTAGAGATGAACCTAATTGCTGATTATTTCTACATTCTTCTAACGCACGATTCACTGAAGTTCTCAATTTTCTAATCAAAGAAATAGGTTCACTTAAAGATTCATCTTTCCAATCTCCTGGTGATGTTGGCCATCCTCTTTCAAATACAGAAGCTTCTGGCAATATATAAGGAATATTTTGCCAAATATCTTCTGCCATGTGACACAAAACTGGTGCTATTAATCCAGCTAGTCTCTCAATTATTAAAGCCATTACAGTCTGGCAAGATTTTCTCCTCTTATCATTTGGCGCACTAACATAAAGTCTATCTTTAGCTATATCTAAATAAAAATTTGATAAGTCGACGACACAATAGCTTTGCAATAATTGAAAGAATTTTGAAAATTCATAGTTTTTAAATGATATAGTAACTTCATCAATAACTTCAGAAGTTCTTTGAAGCATCCATCTATCCAAAATCGGCAAATCCTTTACTTCAATTGAATCTTTCATAGGGTCAAAATCATGCAAGTTTCCCAAAAGATACCTAGCTGTATTTCTTACTTTTCTATAAACATCAGAAAGTTGTTTTAATATATTAGAACCTATAGGAACATCAACTGAATAATCAACTGAGCTGACCCATAGTCTAAGGACATCGGCCCCATATGCAGGTTCAATCTTTTTATTAGAGCCACCATTAATAATTACTGAAGGATCAATAATATTGCCCAATGATTTACTCATTTTCCTACCATTTTCATCTAAAGCAAATCCATGAGTAAGAACAGATTTATATGGGGCCTTACTATTTGCTGCTACTGAGGTTAATAATGAAGACTGGAACCAACCACGGTGTTGGTCAGATCCTTCTAAGTACAAATCAGCAGGATAATTAAGAGCATCTTTTTTACTTGTAACTGCCGCCCAACTTGATCCTGAATCAAACCAAACATCCATAGTATCCATGCCTTTACGCCACTGATTTGCTTGAGATGCAAATGAGGGTGGTAATAATTCTGACTCATCTAATTCCCACCAAATATCTGCGCCATGAATTGCAAAAAGATTTTTTATATGGTCAAGAGTTTCTTTATTCAGAAGAACTTCTTTATTATCTCGCCTATAAAAAACTGGTATAGGTACACCCCAAGTGCGTTGTCTAGATATGCACCAGTCACCTCTTTCTCGTACCATAGATTTAATCCTGTTCTTTCCAGACTCAGGAAGCCATTGAACCTGTTCTATTGCATTTAATGCATCACTTCTAAAACCTTCAACAGAAGCAAACCATTGCTCAGTAGCTCTAAAAATAGTTGGTTTTTTAGTTCTCCAATCATAAGGGTATTTATGAGTGTATGGTTTCTCCTTTAATAAGAATCCTGATGTCTTTAATGCATTGATAATCTCATTGTTAGCATCTACCAATACATTTAAGCCCTCAAACTTACCTGCTTCAGAGGTAAATATACCTCTTTCATTAACAGGGCAAAACACATCCAAATTATTCTCTTTACCTGTTTTGAAATCATCAATTCCATGACCAGGTGCAGTATGAACAAGTCCAGTGCCAGACTCAGTTGTAATGTAATTACCACCAATTACAACTGGGCTTATTCTATTAAATAATGGGTTTTGATAAAGAATGCCTTCTAGCTGTTTACCTTTAAATGTAGCAAGTTTATCCAATTTAATATCTGTATTTACAGCCACTTCCTCCAAGAGTTGAGAAGCAATGATTAATATTTTTCCATCTAAAATATCTTTAACAAAAGAGTACTCAAGATTTGCATTTACTGCTACAGCACTATTAGCTGGAAGAGTCCATGGTGTAGTAGTCCAAATTGCAACTTGCAGTTTTTTATTTACCTTATTTTCTTGGTATGAGAATTCAAGGCCCTGTTCTCTAAGACTTTTAACTAGCTGATTAGGAAGCTTAGTAATAGGAAATCCAACATAAATACTTTGGCTAACATGACCTTCTGGATATTCCAACTCTGCCTCTGCTAAAGCCGTTCTTGAACTAGGACTCCAATGAACTGGTTTCAATCCGCGATACACATACCCTTTTAGTGCCATTTCTCCGAACAGTTGAATCTGTGCAGACTCATACTCTTTTTTAAGAGTTAAATATGGATTACCCCAATCGGCCCATACGCCCCACCTTTTAAACCCTTCCATCTGGGAAGCAATTTGTTTATTTGCATATGCTGCAGCCTTCTTCCTTAATTTAAATGGGGTTAATTCTTTTCTTTGTTCTTGAGTAAGTGTTTGAAGAACTTTTAATTCAATAGGAAGACCATGGCAATCCCAACCTGGAATAAAACGAACCTTATAGCCAAGCATTATATGAAATTTATTAATTATGTCTTTAAGAACCTTATTAAGTGCATGGCCCATATGCAGTGCACCATTGGCATATGGTGGTCCATCATGCAAAGTGAAAATTGGGCCTGGATTACCTCTTCCCAAATCAAAATCAATCCCTTTAGTCGCCCAAAATTTTTGAAGCTCAGGTTCCCTAAGAGTTGCATTAGCTCTCATTCCAAAGCTTGTCTTTAGAAGGTTTAGAGAGTCTTTGTAGGAAGGTCGAGCATTCTCGCTCCTATGCTTATCCTGGTTCACAATAAAAATTAGTTAAAGCGATTATGAATCGTTAGAGGGAGCATTTTCCTTGTTCAGAGATGAAATTTGATCAGGATCAGATGATTCATGAGCTTTTTCAACTACTGAAGAAAGTGCCTCTTCTGATTTTATAGGTTCCTTTTGTTCCTCAGAACTTGGTCGAACCCATTTTTTACCAGAAGGGTTTCCTTGCTTCCTAGGAGTAAAGACTTTAAAAAGCCCAACAGAGAGAGAACCTAATTTAAGGAAAGCTGAGAGTAATTGACTCAGCCGAGTATTCCATCTATTGAAGGATCTCAAGCTTGTCTGTTCTTCAAGAGTTAATTGATGCCAGCGATTACTAGACACTTCCCATAAAAGTCTTAAAAAAATAACAGTTGCAAAAAATAAAGCCACTGCTTGATTCCAATCAAAACTATCAGCCTCTAATAGCAAAATCAGACCAAAGACAATTATTAAGGCTCCCCAAAAAGAATCTTTTGGACGACTTAATTCAGTAAGCATCAAAGGCAAAAATAAGACAAGAAAGCCTAGTAAGATATTTAAACCAGCTATTAAAGTAATTACAGTCATATCTTTAAAGTAACTACTAATTAATAGATTTTATGCAAAAGTTAACTAATAAAGCCAATGAATGGCAGAAAAGCTTTCTTAATTATACGAGTGTTACAAGAAAGATTGCTAACAAACAAATTTCAGTCTTTTAGCAATTCAGGTATTTAACAAAGAGTTTTCAGGGACATTATCGATGATTCGCGTCGGTCTACTAGGAAAACCATTTATTTATCAACTTTCAATGATCTGTTCTTGATGTGATACTTATCTTTTGTGAAGCATTCATTCAGAAATACAAGAATCAATAATTCTGCCAAGGGTGCGAAAATTCTTATATACAAATACAAATGCCTTTTAATTAAGAAAAAGGGAACTCCCTCAACTACAATTTCTTTTGATTCCAGCCCACCTGGCGGAATTGGTAGACGCGCTGGTTTTAGGTACCAGTGACTTCGGTCGTGGGAGTTCAAGTCTCCCGGTGGGCATCATTACAGGAAAGCAAGATAAAGTGCTATTAAATGCAAATAAATTAGTTCTTAAAGCAAATAGCAATTCCTTAGATGCAAAACTCAAGCCTTAATAGCAGTAATGATTTTTTACCTAGGAATTAATGGGACAATGCAATGAATCAGATATTAGATTCTTCTCTCAAAGAAGTTTCAACCAAATCTAAGTCTTCTGCTTTTTGGCAAAAGGCAATTCACGAGTACCTGGATCCTCCAGCCCGATTAAACCCAACACTAGGACTATTTCTTGGTGGTTACTGCCTTGCAGTATTAACTATTTGGCAATGGTATAAAGGTGATTGGCCTTTACCTGTCTTAGTTGCCTTGGCATTCCTTTCATTACATATGGAAGGAACAGTTATTCATGATGCGTGTCATAAAGCTGCTCACCCAAACAAATGGATCAACCAAGCCATGGGCCATGGTGCTGCTATTTTGCTGGGTTTTAGTTTCCCTGTTTTCACAAGAGTTCATCTTCAACATCACTCACACGTAAATGACCCAAAAAATGACCCTGACCATATCGTTAGTACTTTTGGTCCAGTTTGGTTAATCGCTCCAAGATTTTTCTACCACGAATATTTTTTCTTTCAAAGAAAACTTTGGAGACGTTATGAACTTATGCAATGGGGTATTGAACGTTCAATATTTATATCAATAGTTCTAGCAGGAATTAAATTTGATTTTATGAATATTATTTATAACTTATGGTTTGGACCAGCACTAATGGTTGGAGTCACTCTAGGGATATTTTTTGATTACTTGCCTCACAGACCTTTCTTAGCGAGGAATAAGTGGAAAAACGCAAGAGTTTATCCTAGTAGAATAATGAATATTCTAATAATGGGACAAAATTATCATCTAATACATCATTTATGGCCATCTATCCCATGGTTTGAATATAAACCAGCATATGAGCGTACAAAACCCCTTTTAGATTTAAAAGGATCTCCTCAAAGAATTGGTATATTTGAAACAAAATCTGATGGGTATAATTTTCTATATGATGTTTTTCTAGGTATCCGAAGTCATAAAAAAGATAGAAGCAAGATGAGACCCTTGGCAAAAATTCTACCCACTTATCGTTTACGAAAAAACTGGATTAGTTTAATTAGGAGAACAGCTCTTACTCCAAAGAATTAAATCCTCTTACTCAGATAAAATCTTAGGAACACGAAAGAAATCTTCTTCTCTATTAGGTGCTAAATCTATAATTTCTTCTCGAACGTTCGTTTCTTGTACTAAATCTTCTCTTAAAACATTAGTCACTTCTACTGCTCTTGTAGTTGGGGGGATATTGTCAGTATCAATTTGCTCTAATTGTGCAACATATCCCAAAATCTCTTCAAGCTGCTTTGTGTAAGTGTCGACCAGGTCTTCTGGCAAATCTAGTCTTGCTAGCTTTGCAACTTTGCGGACATCGTCTGAAGTGATTTTGCTCATTAGTCTTCAAGGAAATTAGATAACTCTTGCTTTAAAGCCTGAGAAGCTTTTTCTAGCAAAACTTGACCATGAATTGATTCGGCCAAAAAAGGGTCAGACCCCATTCTGCCATCAGGGTATCTTCTTCGAAAATCTCGGTAATCATAAATTGGTCCTGACGGCGAAGGCTCGTCTAGTTTTCGTTGCTTTTTAACTAATCCAGGTTCTAAAAAGAGAGTTAACGCAATTTCGCTTGGAGTTGCGTGCTGTCCTTCTCTATCGCCATAAAGTTTTTTTGCTTCTCTAAAAACATCTGGGACCATAAACCAACTGGCAATTTTGCACCTAAACTTTGATGCAACGGGCAAATTTAAATCTTCGATACTTTTATAAACCTTTGCAAAAGCAGATTTAACTGTTGCGATATTGCCTCCATGTCCATTGATAAGAAACACCCTCTCGAATCCATGTCTTGCGAGTGATAGCAAAAGATCATGCACTACATTTGCCAAAGTCGCAGGCTGCAAGCTCATTGTTCCAGAAAAGCCTAAATGATGCTCAGCCATGCCATAAGATTGCGTTGGGGCGACCAAAACACCTGTTTCCTTGCCAACCTTCAAAGCCACAGCTTCTGCTGTCATAGCATCTGTCCCTATTGCTCCTGTAGGACCATGCTGTTCAGTTGAGCCAATCGGTAAAATAATGCCTTTGCATTTAGTTAAATACTCATCCACTTCTGGCCAAGAAGAAAGGGCCAAACGCGATGAGTTATAAATGTCTTCGGAAACATCTGAAGCTGATGTGTATTGATTAGTCATTAGTAGGAAATCAATATTAATTAATAGAGTTTTTATTGACTAAGCTCAATCATAATTGCCTTACTGAATTTATATAGTTAAGAAGAGGTAATCCATAACTTAATTATTTTCCAATAACTAGTTCACCTGTCCCAATTAATTTCTTCAGCAGGCCTGCTGAATTGGTCGCTCCAGATTTAATAGGGTGTTTACTGGTAAAGCAGGAGACCAATGGCAAGCATTTGTGGGGAGTAATAGTAGAAACAGAGGCATACTCAGAAGAAGAGCCTGCATGCCATGGCTATCATAAAAGAACTGACAAGAATGAAACCCTTTTTGGTCCTCCAGGCCATTTATATATATATCTCACGTATGGTATGTATTACTGTGTGAACATAGTCACAGATAGATCTAATTGGGCTAACGGAGTTCTTCTCAGGTCTGTAGCCTTGCCAGATGAAGATGAAAGAATTGCTTCAGGTCCAGGATTGTTAGCTAAAAGGTTTGGGTTAAACAAAGATTTTGACAACACTCCAATATCATCAGGGAATAGATTATGGATTGCTGAACGCCCAAGAAGCATGCAAATTTCAAAGATTATCAATACAACAAGGATAGGAATTTCGAAAGCTAAAGAGTTACATTGGCGTTGGTATCTCCAAAACAGTAGAAGTATAAGTAAACGAGCCAAAGGAGACAGATGTCCTCCCTCTTCAAAAGCATGGCAACCTATAATTGAAGAAGGGCCATGAGCAGTTGGAACCACAAACATATTATTGACCTTGCAAGTTTCTCTTTAGAGGACTATCAAAGCGTTATTGAACTAACTAATAGGTTTAAAGCAATACCTAATTCTGGTGCAAGAAAGTTGCCCGCTCTTCAGGGTAAATGTGTTGCAATTTTATTTTTTGAACCAAGTACTAGAACCCGAAGCAGTTTTGAACTTGCCGCAAAACGTCTATCTGCTGATGTACAAAATTTTTCCAGTTCTAGTAGCTCATTAACCAAAGGAGAAACTCCACTTGATACCGCTCTTACATATGTTGCCATGGGAGCGGACACCTTAATTATTAGACATAGTTGCGCCGGTGTCCCTCAACAAATTGCTAGTTCACTAGAAAAAATAGGCAAGTCAACTTCAATCTTAAATGGAGGTGATGGTTTACATAGTCATCCAAGTCAAGCATTGCTTGATTTATTTACGCTCACTAATTATTTTCAACCAAATCAACCTGAAATAAAAATAATGAAAGGGAAAAAAATTGCAATAGTCGGAGATATTCTACATTCAAGAGTGGCAAGATCTAATCTTTGGAGTCTGACCGGCTGTGGTGCAGATGTAATCCTATGTGGGCCTAGAAGTATTCTCCCAGATGATTTTAAAAGCTTTGTAAAGTCACCTCCTCCTGGACAAAAGTTAGACCCTATTAAAGAAAGAGGGGAAATTGTAATTTCAAGATCACTAAAAGAGACTTTACAAGAATCAGATGCGGTTATAACTCTTAGGCTTCAAAAAGAAAGAATGAACGAAAATTTACTCACCGATATTAATTCCTACCATAGAGAGTTTGGCCTATCACATAAAACTCTTGAGTGGTCTGATAAGAATATTCCTGTTCTTCACCCTGGTCCTGTAAACAGAGATGTTGAAATGAGCAGTGAGCTGTTAGATGACAATTCTATTTGCCTAATTGAAAATCAAGTTGCAAATGGAATCCCAACCAGAATGGCACTTCTATATCTTCTTATGAGCTCATAAGAAATATTCATTGAACCCAAAAGATATTAAAGTAACTTAAATCCTTCCATAAACAACCCATATAACAAGCCAATACGAGAACTATCTATAATCTGAAGAATAATTGAAGCTTGTTTGTTCTTTAACCAGATCATTCTCAATCTTACTAATAACTCTAAGAAAACCACAGTAAAAAAAGCACCAACCGGATCCATCATTGCCAAAACACCATTAATCATGCCCAACGAGCTTCCCAGAGCAAAAGATCCTAAAAAAATAACTGAGATAAGTGAATACCTCCTCCATGGATTTTTTGCCCATAGCTCTAAAGTTATGAATGCATTAGAAAAATTTTTATTTAAACCTGTTCTCTGAAATGTCTTAGACATAAAGCTAATAAATAAGAAAAAAATTCGATAGTCAAATTTTTTTCAAAAACTATCACTTGACTCAGACTTTGACTTTGACTTTGTTTTACCATCTAAAAGCTCAAGCAATGCTTCCATTTGGGCCATAACACCTCTAATCTCGCCTGGCTCAGGCAAAAGGCCATCATCCAAAACACCTTGATGCATCTCTCGAAGCTCTTGTCGGATGTATCTAAGATGACTGACTACCTGCTCCCTCTTAGATTGAGACATTGAAAATATTTTTGATAATAACTTTTTACCTCATCAGTTCAGTTCTGACATTTGCAAACAGGGATTGAACATAATATCCATTTAATAATTAACAATTGTTTTTAAAAATTTTTTCAAGGTAAATAAGATGAGAAAACGGATTTTAGTAATTTTAATCGATCAGATCTATAATCTTTATCAAGTGAGCTTTTCGATCTTTTAATAAATTTAATTCTGAAAAACGCACTTGCTAGTACTCTCTGCAGCAATCATGAACCATCGTAATGCTGTCTTCGAAAAATCAACCCCAAAAATAACTCCAGAAAAATTAAACCAATTTGACGAAGATTCAATTGCAATATTAGCCAAGCGTTTAGATCAAGATGATTACCCAAGCCCTTTCGATGGTTTAAGTGACTGGCATCTCCTAAGAGCTCTAGCTATTCATCGTCCTGAACTAACTCTTCCATATTTACATCTCATTGATCAGGAACCATTTGATGAAGATTAAGGACTCAATAACACTCAAAGATAAAAAAATCCTTTTAGCTGTAACTGGCAGCATTGCTGCTGTAAAAACTCCATTGCTTGTAAGTAATCTAATCAAAAAAGGAGCAAAGGTTCGTTGCGTCGTAACACCTAGTGCCTCGAAATTAGTCAGCCCTTTATCCCTTGCAACTTTAAGCAGAAATAATTGCTATCAAGATAAAAACCAATGGGACGGTAGTGAACCTAAACCTCTACATATTGCCCTTTCCGAATGGGCAGACATTGTTGTAGTTGCTCCTTTAAGTGCATCCTCACTCTCCAGATGGGTGAATGGCCTTGGAGATGGATTGATTGCAAGCCTGTTGTTGGCATGTGAAAAGCCTGTAATAGCTGCCGCAGCAATGAATACTGGAATGTGGTGCAATGAAGGGGTTAAACATAATTGGGACAAACTTAATAAATACAAAAATGTAATTACCCTCTCTCCTTCCAATGGACTACTTGCCTGTGATCGAATAGGGGAGGGGCGAATGGCAAATCCAGAGATCATTCAATTAGCTATCGAAAGTGCATTCCTGCGTATTAAATCCGACAAATTAATAAATAGGGACTGGGAAGGCTTGAAATTACTTATTTCTGCTGGTCCAACAATTGAAGACCTTGACCCCGCAAGATATCTATCCAACCGAAGCACTGGGCTTACGGGAATTTTATTGGGGCAAGTAGCAAGATTCAGAGGCGCAAGTGTTGATATTGTCCATGGGCCTTTGCAAGTACCAGAGAATTTTTCAGAAGGGTTAAATACATATCCAATTCGAAGTGGTAAGGATATGCAAAAAATGCTTAGTAAGCTTCAAGCGAATTCAAATGCAATTGCAATGACAGCAGCGATTTCAGATCTAAGGTTGAAAAATTGCAGCAATCAAAAAAAATTGAACAAGGAAAGTCTTATTGAAAATCTTTGCGGAAATTTTGAACTAGTACCTGATCTACTAGCGGAACTAGGAAAGAATCGTCCTAATGGTCAGATAATTCTTGGCTTTAGTGCCTTAACAGGAACAGATAATGAAATCAAACAACTTGCCATTCTTAAAAAATCTAGAAAAGGATGCGACTTGGTATTTGCAAATCCAATCGATAGGCCAGACCAAGGTTTTGAATCAAACTTGAACGAAGGATGGTTAGTTGGCGCTCAAGACAGCCTTATCACTATTCCGATTGATTCAAAATTATCCATCGCTCATCTTTTACTAGATGAGGTCTTAAAATTAATAAAAAAACAATTATAAAAAAAATTAATCAAATTTTTTTTATTGGCTTCCAAATAAGAAATTATCGAAAAAGCTTGCTATCAAAGGGTTCATAGAATTTTCAGCGACTTTTTATATTCTCCAATAAGCTACGGGTTGTTGAGAGCTGCAAAACGCTTTACATATCGCGCAATTCCCCCTGTAAGCTCCCAACTGAGTAATTGAGCGGTTTTTTATACCGCTGTATTTGGCCCTTAGGCTTCCCACCCATGAGATTTCGTCCTTTGCTAGCCCTGGTGCTTGCTTTTTGTCTCACTTTTATATCTGCCCCAAGTAGTGCTTCCGCCTCCGGAGAAAGGGGTAATTCTAAATTTGCCGATATTGTAAATACCGGCAAAGCTAATGATTGCCCAAGCCTCCCAGCGGAATCAGGGGGATCCCTAAGTATTGATGGGGGTCTAACAGACATTTGCATGCACCCAACACAAGTGTATGTAAAGGTTGCAAAAACCAAGCGTTCAAAAGCTGATTTTGCACCCGCAAAAATAATTAGCCCTAGAAACAACACAACAGTTGAGCAAGTCTATGGCGACGTTTCAGGTAGCACCTTTAAAGAAAAAGGTGGTATTGATTTCCAACTTATAACAGTACTAGCTCCTAACGGAGAAGAGTATCCTTTCGTCTTCTCAGCAAAGGATATGTCTGTTGAGTTCAAGAGCAAGTCCATTCAATCTGGGACTGAAGCAAATGGAACAACATTCACTCCAAGCTATAGAACAGGTGATTTCCTAGACCCTAAAAGTCGCGCAAAAGACACAGGTGTTGAATATGCCCAAGGTCTAGTTGCATTAGGAGGTGATGATGAAGAGCTTGCAAAGGAAAATATCAAAAGAGACATTTCTGGGCAAGGAGTTATCACTCTTTCTATAGACACTGTCGATTCTGATACTGAAGAATTTGCTGGTACATTTGTTGCCATACAACCTTCTGATAATGATCTTGGATCCAAAGAGCCAGTTGATGTGAAAATCATTGGAGAACTCTATGGCCGCAAAGCCTAGTTAACCTTTTGTACTAAAAGTGCATAGATTTAAAGGGAGCCTTTTACAGGCTCCTTTTTTATTGAAAAAAAAATTACTGAGAAAATAATAGTTTTTTTGCTTCTCTATCTGGGAGAATTTGCAAGATCAATGTCCTGCTAATGATCTCTAATCAATCAATCCATTCAACTCAATCAGAGGTTATAGAACCCTATGGTGGGACTCTTGTAGATTTAATTGTCGCAGAAAGCACTCAAAAAACTATCAAAAGCCAAGCCACTCAAACGATAGAGTGTTCTGACAGGAATGCATGCGATATTGAATTACTAGCAGTTGGTGGATTCTCTCCCCTAACTGGATTTATGCTTCAAGCTGATTATGAATCAGTGGTTAAAAATCATAGAACAACTGGGGGGGTGCTGTTTGGCCTACCAATCGTGATGGACACTGATAGAGAAGACTTACAAGTCAACGACCAAGTGCTACTAACATATAAAGGACAAGATTTAGCCGTTTTGCATATTCAAGAGAAATGGGAACCTGACAAAGCCCTAGAAGCAAAAGGATGTTATGGGACCACATCTTTAGAGCACCCTGCAGTGAGGATGATTGCATCTAATCGCAAACGGTTTTATATGGGAGGTCCTATAAAAGCTTTAGAACTTCCAAAACGGGTTTTCCCATGTCAAACCCCTGCAGAAGTTAGAAAGCAACTGCCCAAAAACGAAAATGTTGTGGCATTTCAATGTAGAAATCCAATCCATAGAGCACACTATGAACTATTCACTAGAGCCCTTGAAGCAAAGAATGTAAGCAAAAATGCCGTTGTTTTAGTACATCCAACATGTGGTCCTACACAAGAAGATGATATTGATGGAGAAGTGAGGTTCCAAAGCTATGAAAGGTTAGCCGCAGAGGTAAACAATCCAAGAATTCGATGGGCTTACCTACCCTATTCAATGCATATGGCTGGGCCTAGGGAAGCTCTTCAACACATGATTATTAGAAGAAATTATGGTTGTACGCATTTCATAATTGGACGCGATATGGCTGGATGCAAATCAAGCATTACTGGAGAAGACTTTTATGGTCCATATGAAGCCCAGGATTTTGCTAAAAAGCTTGCTCCTGAGCTCAAGATGGATACAGTGCCTTCATTGAACCTTGTTTTCACAGAAGAAAAGGGATATGTCACAGCCGAGCATGCAAAAGAAATGAACCTACATATAAAGAAGCTCAGCGGAACTGAATTCAGGAAAATGCTCCGAAATGGAGAAGAGATACCAGAATGGTTTGCATTCAAAAGCGTTGTGGAAGTACTACGCAAAGCCTAATATTGCCAAATTCCTATTAACATCTCTTCATTGCAAGTAAAAGTCCCTTGAACAAACGTTGGAGAAACATTGCTCTCTACTTCCTAATGGTAGTGGTAGTAATTTTTGTTGGTACTGCTTTATTGGATAAACCAGATCCTTCCCGTGATTCAAAAACATTGAGATATAGCGATTTCATTGAAGCAGTAGAAGAAAATCAAATCAGCAGAGTAACGATCTCTCCTGACAATGGAACAGCACAAATTATTGAAAATGATGGTAGTAGAGCTGAAGTAACTCTTGCTCCAGACAATGATCTTTTGCAACTACTCACTGAACACAATGTTGATATTGGTGTGCAACCAACTCGTCAAGCAAGTCCTTTCCAGCAAGCCGCAGGTAGTCTTATTTTTCCAATAATTTTATTAGGAGGACTATTTTTTCTATTTAGACGCGCACAAGGAGGAGCTGGTGGTAATCCTGCAATGAGTTTTGGGAAGAGTAAAGCTCGCTTGCAAATGGAACCTTCTACTCAAGTCACATTTAAAGATGTTGCAGGTATAGAAGGAGCAAAATTAGAACTTTCTGAAGTTGTTGACTTTTTAAAGAGTCCTGATCGTTTTACTGCAGTTGGAGCAAAAATTCCAAAAGGAGTTCTTTTAGTTGGTCCTCCAGGTACAGGGAAAACTCTTTTAGCTAAAGCAGTTGCAGGTGAAGCAGCAGTGCCCTTTTTCTCTATCTCAGGATCAGAATTTGTAGAGATGTTTGTGGGTGTTGGCGCAAGTAGAGTCAGGGATTTATTTGAACAGGCAAAAAAGAATGCTCCATGCATAGTCTTTATTGATGAAATTGATGCAGTTGGACGACAAAGAGGTGCTGGCCTAGGTGGTGGGAATGACGAAAGAGAGCAAACCCTAAATCAACTACTTACGGAAATGGATGGGTTTGAAGGAAATACAGGAATAATTATCGTTGCAGCTACTAATAGACCAGATGTTCTTGATGCAGCACTCATGAGGCCTGGAAGGTTTGACAGGCAAGTCGTTGTAGACCGGCCAGACTACTTAGGTAGGCTACAAATATTAAAAGTACATGCAAGAGCAAAAACTCTTTCAAAATCAGTAGATCTTGATCAAGTAGCAAGAAGAACTCCCGGTTTTACTGGTGCAGATCTTGCAAACCTTCTAAACGAAGCTGCAATCCTTGCAGCAAGAAGAGAACTAACTGAAGTTAGCAATGATGAAGTTGGAGATGCTATAGAACGTGTAATGGCTGGTCCAGAGAAAAAAGATCGCGTAATGAGTGAAAGACGTAAAAGATTAGTTGCATATCACGAAGCAGGTCACGCTTTAGTCGGAGCATTAATGCCAGATTATGATCCTGTGCAAAAAATTTCTATTATTCCAAGAGGTCAAGCAGGAGGCTTGACATTCTTTACCCCTAGCGAAGAGCGAATGGAATCAGGACTCTATTCTCGCTCTTATTTGCAAAATCAAATGGCTGTAGCACTAGGTGGGAGAGTTGCAGAAGAAATAGTTTATGGAGAAGATGAAGTCACCACAGGAGCTTCTAACGACCTTACTCAAGTCGCACAAGTTGCCAGGCAAATGGTGACTCGTTTTGGCATGAGTGAAAAACTTGGTCCAGTTGCTTTAGGTAGATCTCAAGGAGGGATGTTTCTAGGACGAGATATTGCTTCTGAGAGGGATTTCTCGGAAGATACAGCTGCAACAATTGACGAAGAGGTATCTCAGTTAGTTGATTTTGCTTACAAGAGAGCTACAAAAGTTCTTATTGATAATAGAAAAGTACTTGATGAGCTAGCGGAGATGCTTGTTGAGAAAGAAACAGTTGATTCAGAACAATTGCAAAATTTGTTGATTAAGAGTGAAGTCAAAATTGCAGAATATATATAAGCAGAAATTTTCCGTGGTTTTCACCGGAGAAGAAATGCTTACTACCAAAGACTGCACTGCCCTTTTTGCTTTAAAAGATGATCAGCTAAAACTAAAGCAACCATAGATTCAACCATTGGGACAGCTCTTGGCAAAACACATGGATCATGACGACCTTTTGCTGTGAGCACTGTTTTATTTCCCTCAATATCTACTGTGTCTTGGTTTTTACGAATAGTGGCTGTTGGCTTAAAACCTACTCGCATTACAATCGGCTCTCCATTACTAATTCCGCCTTGAATACCACCAGAATTATTTGTTGCAGTTCTAAGTCTCCCTTTCTCAGAAGGAAGAAACATATCATTGTGCTCGCTGCCTTTAAGCAACGTACCACCAAAGCCTGAACCTACTTCGAAGCCTTTAGAGGCAGGTAAAGACAATAATGCCTTTCCTAAATCTGCTTCTAACTTATCAAAAACTGGCATTCCCAATCCAACTGGGGCATTGCGAACTACACACTCAATAACTCCACCGCAAGAATCACCGTCTAAACTAATTTCTTGAATACGATCAACCATTAATTCAGCTACAGCTTGATCAGGACATCTAACAATATTGGCTTCTATATCTTTGAATTCAACCATGGTGGGATCTATCTCCGCCTCAATAGTGTGAATACGCTTAACCCAAGCCAATATTTCGGTATTGTTAGCTTTTTTGAGAACTTGCTTTGCAATTGCACCGGCCGCCACACGTCCTATTGTCTCTCTTGCTGAAGCTCTCCCACCTCCACTGGCTGCCTGTACACCATACTTAAGAAAATAAGTACCATCAGCATGAGAAGGTCGCAAAACACTTTTCATATCACTGTAATCATTAGGACGAAAATCCTTATTCCTAACAATCATTGATATAGGGCTGCCTAAGGTTGTGTTATCAATCAATCCACTTAAAATTTCAACCTGATCTGCTTCTTTCCTTGGAGTAGTAATTTTACTTTGACCAGGTTTTCTTCTATCAAGTTCAGATTGTATATGGTCAATATCTAATTCCAGTCTTGGAGGGCAACCTTCTAAAATCACCCCAATTCCCCTTCCATGTGACTCCCCAAAGGTACTTATCCGAAAAAGATCCCCGAAACTGCTTCCCATAAATCTCTGACTTTCTCAAAATCTTAAAGAGATATCTGCAAAAAGGAAGCAATTCAATTACGCCCTTAGATAAATTAATAAAATAGATAAAAAAAGCCCCCTCTAAGAGGGGGCTTGAAAACTCAAACTTAAGTTATTTATCTAATTAGAATAACTAGAATTAACCAATAGCTGGAGCAACTAAAGCCACAGAAGTGGACTCAGCAGCAGCAAGGTCAAGAGGGAAGTTGTGAGCATTACGCTCATGCATAACTTCCATACCTAAGTTTGCACGGTTAAGAACATCACCCCAAGTTGGGACAACCTTGCCGTTTGCATCAACTACAGATTGGTTGAAGTTAAAGCCATTGAGGTTGAAAGCCATGGTGCAAATGCCCATAGAAGTCAACCAAACACAAACAACTGGGAAAATTGCCAAGAAGAAGTGAAGGCTGCGACTATTATTGAAACTTGCGTATTGGAAGATCAAACGACCGAAGTAGCCATGGGCTGCGACGATATTGTAGGTTTCTTCCTCTTGACCAAACTTATAACCATAGTTCTGAGACTCTGTCTCGGTGGTCTCACGAATAAGTGAAGATGTCACCAAAGAACCATGCATTGCAGAGAAAAGGCTTCCTCCAAACATTCCAGCAACGCCAGCCATATGGAATGGGTGCATTAGAATGTTGTGCTCAGCCTGGAACACAAACATAAAGTTGAATGTTCCTGAAATCCCTAAGGGCATTCCATCAGAGAATGAACCCTGACCGAAAGGATAAACAAGGAAAACAGCGAAAGCTGCAGATACAGGTGCTGAATAAGCAACACATATCCAAGGACGCATACCTAAACGATATGAGAGCTCCCACTGACGTCCCATATAAGCTGAGATGCCAATAAGGAAGTGGAAAACTACAAGCTGATAAGGGCCACCGTTGTAAAGCCATTCATCAACAGTTGCAGCTTCCCAAATAGGGTAGAAGTGAAGGCCAATTGCATTACTTGATGGAACAACAGCACCAGAAATGATGTTGTTTCCATACATAAATGAACCAGCAACAGGTTCACGGATGCCATCGATGTCTACTGGAGGAGCAGCAATGAAAGCAACAATGAAACAAGCGGTTGCAGCCAACAGGCAAGGGATCATCAATACACCAAACCAACCGACATAAATACGGTTGTTAGTTGAAGTAACCCACTCACAGAACTGTGGCCAACCTTTAAGCAGCGAAGAACGCTGCTGCTGAAGGGTTGTCATGAGGACGTGAATTAAGTCCCAAAACTGGGACGGTAATTAAGAACGAGATATTTCTCGCCGAATGGAGTATAGATGAAAATGTCGAGAATCGCGCCCTAAAGACAAAGAACTTTATTAAGAAAGTCGAAAATATTAGTAGTTCGGCAATCCTCTGGAACGACAGAACAAATAGAAAACCTTTTTAAAACACTCAATTTGAGATAAAAAATTGACCCAATATCTAAATTATAAAAAAAGCTTAGCTTTGGTAAAAAAGTTAAGGTAAGCTTGACTTAAGCGGAATAAAGCTATTGATTAAATCAAAAAAATTAATATATCTAATTATAATTGCTTCACTATTAGTAAATTCAGGCTGTAAGAAATCTACTAAAATTATACAAAAAAAGAATTCATTATCTGATATAGTCAAGTTAGAAGATAGGGTTTCCAAACTGGAATCAATAATAAAAGTTGAAAATAATTATAAAGGATTAAAAAAGGAATTTGGCAAAAAAGTTTTATACATAAAATCTATAACTTTAAGACTTGGATCTGAAGATGACCGTTTAAGAATTTACTGGCATGACGGAATGAAAACTGATTTGCCTTGCACTAAAGAACAATCAACCTGGGCATGTGGGTAGTCAAATTTTTAATCAAATAACAATTTATAAAAATCATTCTTCCATTCTTCTTTGACATCCCATATTTCTTTAATTGTAAAACTCATAGCAATTCCTTTCTCAGCATATGCAGCTTCGTTTATAAACACTGGAATTATAGAATCGGGTAAATCTGGGTCATCGAAATGAACTGTGTTTCCATTCAAACTTTGAAATAAAGGTGTACCTTTTTTAACAAGACACCAATCCTTGCAGTCCAACCTAGAGTGTATATATGCACATTGCTTTCCATTTGAATCTCTAGGGAAGTCAATACTTTTCAAATGTCTATGAATAATTAAATTCTTAGGGAAGCGTGCATTCCTAGATTTAACTTTTGCAATTTCTTCAATACATACCTGCAACGAAATTAATGTCTGATGAATAATTTTATGGTTAAGTGTTCCTTGTGGGACAGGACCTATTTCTACAACAAGGCCGCAAGGCCAGTATTCGACGAGAAAGCCTGCTTGGGATTCATCTCCTTCATGTAAATATATTGGTATTCCTATGCGACTTTGAATTAAAGATGCAAGTGCTAGATCAACTGACCTTCTTCCATATACAACGAGGCTGCATCCCATACATGATGTCGTGCTATGAAAATCAATGACTATTTGAGATGAAAGCCTCCCTTCACTTCCGTATATATCAACCAGTTCTTTCGCTCGTTTGATCTCGTAATTATCCTTATGAGAAATACTAAAATTTTGTTTAGTGAAACTCCTATTCAAATCTTGATCTATATATCTTTTACAAGTTTCTCTTGCTAAAGGGTTGCCAATAACTTTAGATAAATTTAATCCATAAGGTTTAATTAACTCTGGATATGATTTCCATTGATCAAAAAGCCAAGGAGCATTTATTTCATTCCCATGAGTCCCAGCAACTAATAAAACATTAATACCAGGCATTAAATTCAAGAAAAAGCTTACTTTTATCTGAAAATAGCCAAAAAGCTAGCTGTCATGTCAATTCCACCAACAATTGTTGCCTTTACTCGAGATACATGGAAATGGGAATGGATTCAGCTCATGAAAGGCCTTGCACCCGCTGACAAAGAAGGCAATTACAAAAGAGTGCCTAGTCAAAAAAACAATGCGCATATTCAACATCCAGAAACACTAGTAAATCGATCAAAAAATGAACTTCCTTTTCTAATTATTGGTAGAAGCTGCCCGTGGGCACATCGAACCTGGCTTGTTTATATCTTAAGAGGTCTTCAAAATAATATTGATTTGAAATTAGCAACACCTGATCCCCAAGGAGGAAGGTGGTTAATTGAACCAAACTTTATGGGATGCAAGACTCTCTTAGAGCTATACAAACTCTGCAGAACGCCCCCAAGTCATCGAGCAACTGTTCCTACAATTATTGATCCAAAACCTAAAGGGAAAAACAATCCAGAACTTTTAGGTAATGAAAGTGCTCAACTAATTAAAATGCTCAATGATTGGCCAGTAAAGTCAAATGCTATTAATCTCTTCCCAAAGGGAATTCAAGATGAAATAAAGCAATGCTCCGAACTGATGCAATCATCTATTAATGATGGGGTTTATCGATGTGGTTTTGCTCGTACTCAAAAAGCTTATGAAGATGCCAGCTCTGAATTATTTCATTCTCTAAGTTTGATAGAAAAGAAATTATCCAAACAAGGGCCTTGGATTTGTGGTGATACTTTAACCCTAGCCGACATTATGCTTTTCCCAACTTTAATCCGATGGGAATCAGTATATGCCCCCTTATTTAAATGTAGTGCAAAACCTTTATGGGCATTCCCGAAAATTTGGGAATGGCGTAAAACATTTTTTAGTATTCCTGGAGTTAAAAATACTTGCGACGCTAACGTATGGCGAAGAGACTATTTTGGAGCACTTTTTCCATTAAATCCAAGCAACATTATTCCAAATGGTCCAAATATAGAGAATATAGTGAATAGTCTGGCACCATATACACGATGAATAAGCCAAACCTAAATATCATAGGTAGTCTTGAGACAGTTAACGAACCTGTATTGCAAGGTATATATGGTAGTTACACGATTACATTAAAAGATCAAATCGAGGTCCAAAGATATCGAATATCAGTTCTAGTTTTAGGCTTATCCTTTTGCCTAGGTCTTTTGCACTGGTTCACCATAGGACCCGAGAGTGCTTGGCTATGGCTTATACCGATGAGTATTTCATTAGGCCTAGCACTGAAATGGATTCATATATATATAGTCTTTCTGCATCAAAGTCTAAAAATTTTATGGGGGATAGGTTGTATGGGTTTCTTATTACTACTTTTTTATTCAAGTCCTCAAAACTTGCTTGAGGGTATTGCCTCCACGCCAAAGCTAGAACTCATCATTGGTCCATTCTTTGCAGCTTTAACAGGTTTAGGCTTCAAAGAATTTTTTTGTTTTCGCAGGCCAGAGGCAATAGGTTTAACTTTATTTCTCCCGCTAAGCCTGCTAGGACATTTATTTGGATTCTTCAGTCTATTATCGATTGCAAGCTTACTTGGACTTAGCGCAGTCCTTTTATTAATTATGGGTTGGCGCAAATTTGGTCTTGAATCCTCTCTGGATGTAGGGGATAAAAGTGTTTTTGAATATCTGCAAAATCAAAAAGAAAAGAACGTTTCTAGTATCTAGAAATACATTTCTAAAAGAAAGATGTTGTAAAGCAAACCAAGTGCGGTTTACACATGTGACACAAGTGCTGAAACTAATTAAGCTATGTTCGTCGAATGAAAGACCCAGCTAAGAATTCATGAACTCCATCGACGAACACATTCAAAAGGATCAAAATGAGATCCTTTCAGCCAAAGCCGAAGGGAACACTCCCAAAGTAAGGCACTTAGAGGATGAACTTCACTCTCTTGAGGAATATAAGGAACATCATCCTGAAGACAAGCATGACCCGAATGCCTTGGAATTATTTTGCGATGCCAACCCCGACGAACCTGAATGTCTTGTCTATGACGATTAAATAAAGCTTCAAAAGAAAAAACTCTTAAAAAGCGGGCGAGCAGCCCGCTTTTTAAGTTCTACAGAAAAGCGTTCTCTTTCAATAGTCCATGTTGAAGTCTGAAGGGCTTCCTGTTAAAGAACAAACAACTGCTTCTTCATTCTTCATTTCACGGACCTCCTCTATAGGCCGCCCCATTTTTCTAAGCACTTCAATATCTTGAGTAGTCTGACATCTAGCAATTACATTGCCTTGTCCATCGAAGCAAGTGAAAAAATTCATAACTTAAATAACCTCATACCATTTATGACCAATCTTTAGGATATAGACAAGTATCAATTTGATCACAAACACATAAAATTAAATATCTAACTTAGACCAGACTACTTTTAACAACTCCTCTAACCCTTCACACATTGCTGCAGAAATAAAAAATAAATCTTGATTAGAAGAAGTGACTATTTCTTTATATAGACGCTGCTTTTTGTCTGTAGTCAAAAGTTCTTTCTTGTTAAAGACAAGAAGTCTTGGTCTGTCCATTAATCCATGACCATATTCAAGAAGCTCTTTTTCAATAATCGCTATATCTTCCAAAGGGTTTGCCGAAGAAGCATCGACGAGATGAACAAGGAGCTTTGTCCTCTCTATATGTCTCAAAAATTCATGGCCAAGTCCTACACCTGCCGCCGCACCTGCAATCAGACCAGGAATATCAGCAAAAACCGTTCCATCTCCACTTGGCTTACGAACAACTCCAAGGTTTGGAATCAAAGTAGTAAAAGGGTAATCAGCTATTTTTGGTCTGGCTGAGGAAATAACAGACATCAATGTGCTTTTCCCTGCATTTGGCAAGCCAATAATCCCAACTTCTGCTAACAGCTTTAATTCCAAATGTAATAACCACTCTTCTCCTTCTTTACCTTCAGTACACTTTTCGGGGGCTCGATTACTATTGCTCAAAAAATGCGCATTACCTAAGCCACCTCGACCTCCAAATGCAACTATAAGGACTTCTCCGTGTGTAGTTAGATCACCCAGAACTATTCCTGTTACTTGGTCTTTAACTTGAGTTCCACAAGGAACTTTAAGAACCAGGTCTTTCCCAGATGCACCTGTACATTTATTAGGGCCGCCTCTTCGTCCATCCTGAGCATTTATAAACTTCTGAAACTTGAAATCTAACAGCGTCTGCAAATTGCTATCAGCTTGAAGCAAAACTTCGCCACCTTTCCCTCCATCCCCACCAGAAGGGCCACCTGCAGGAACATATTTTTCTCTTCGAAAAGCAACAATCCCATCACCTCCTCGTCCTGCTTTGACCGAAATACATGCTTGATCGATGAACTGCATATCACTCCTGCTGTATCAATGGTCTTTAAAGACTTGGGACAATTATACGTAGCACTGGCCAAGCCATATCTCTCATAAAGCTCCTTTAAAGATGATTATCGCAAAGAAACAACACTACAAGCAGCTCCACCATGAGCAGGATCAGCATCTTCTACATCCTTAACATAAGGAAGTAGCGATAGCCACTCTCGTAAGCCTTTTTTCAATTTACCAGTTCCAATACCATGAATCACCCATATCTTTCCTGTAGAATTGCGAATCACATCTTCTACTACACTTTCAGCCTCATGCACCCTTAACCCTCTAACATCAACTGTATTCCGCTTAGTTTTAATTAGTGAACTATTCATGATAGACGTATCAACATTAACTTCTACCGAAGTCTTAGGTTGGGTCGGCTTGCGTCCGTCAAGAGTTTCAACCGCAATTAAGTCGACAGTACTTCTAAAAATGCCACATAGAACCGTTAAATGCATGCCATCTTCTGAAATAGCTATCACTTCACCAGCTTTCGCAAGAGCAATCAACCTTACTCTATCGCCAATTTTAGGTATCCATTCTTGCAATTTAGATGTTTTCGTTGGAAGTCTTTCGTGAGATTCCAGCTCAATTTGCTTTAAGCGTTGCCCAGTTTTCCTTGCTATATCTCCACTTGCTCCTTCTTCGCGTAAGCGACGGATTAAATCACGCACTTCCTTTTGGCCCTGACGAATAGATATCTCCAACAGTTTCCTCCCATCCTCTTTCCATTTCCTCGAATGTTCACGTTGTTGCTCCCATTTAGACAATATCTCTTCATATAAAAGCTCTGTCCTAGCCAAAAGAGCTGCTGCATCTTCTGCTGCTTTCTGTTGACTCTTTCTCTGATCTTCCAAACCACTAATTACATGATTGACATCACTAGATCCTTTAGGGGCAATTAAGTTCTTTGCTAATGCAGTAATTTCAGGATCAAGTCCTAGGCGAATGGCAATTGCAAGGGCATTACTCCTACCCGGAATTCCCCATTGCAAATTATAAGTAGGTCTTATAGTTGAACTATCAAAAGCAACTGATGCATTCTCAAACCTTGAATCATTATATTTCAGTGCCTTTAATTCACCTAAGTGGGTGGTTGCAATTGTGATCCTGGCTCGATCAGCCAAGGTTCGCAATAAAGCAATGGCTAAGGCACTTCCTTCAGTTGGATCTGTTCCTGCCCCAATCTCATCTAATAAAACAACTGTTGGGCCTGAAGAAGAATCAATTGCATCAAGGATGCGAGCTATTCGAACAATGTGTCCGCTAAATGTCGAAAGATTTTGTTGAAGAGATTGTTCGTCTCCAATATCAGCTAACACTTGATCGCACCATGGCAAACAAGGGTTGCCAATACATGGAAGCAACATGCCTGACCTCGCCATTAGGACTAATAAGCCAAAGCTTTTTAAAGCAATTGTTTTACCACCTGTATTTGGTCCTGTGATAGTTACCACTCTTAAGCTCGAGCAAACTTCAAAGCTGACAGGGACAACATTACTTTTAGAGTTCTTTTTTTGTTGCCATACCAACAAAGGGTGTCGAAATTCTTTAATAAAAAATGGAGACTGCTTATCATTCTCAACTGAAGGAAGAACACCATCTAACCAAGCACCATACCTAGCTCGAGCGAGAGCAAATTCAAGATCTAAAAGAATTCTACAAAGGTTAAATATTGAGTGGTAATTTTCCTTAATTAATTTACTCCAAATTGCAAGGAGACGTTTTTCTTCAGAGAGAATTTTATTTTGGACTTCCAAAATTTTATTGCCTAATTGAATCACTATTTGTGGCTCTAAGAAAATAGTATTTCCAGAAGCAGAACTATCATGAACAACACCAGGTATCTGATCTGCAGTCCCAGTTTTCAAAGAAATCACAGGTCGGCCATATCTTTCAGAAATAATTGTGTCTTGAATAATTGCATTATTTTTCCTTATAAGTGCTTGCAGACGCTCCCTTCGTTCATTCCGTAGATCATTCAAGCTAGAGCGAAGCTTATATAAGTTTTCACTAGCACGATCTGCAATACGACCTCCTTCTTCTATTCCAAACACAAGTATTTTTTCAAGTTCAGGAAGTGTAGTGAGATTAGCTACTAGAGAACTCGTGACTGGACGAACTGCTACATCTTCGATCATTCGTCTAATACGTCGCCCCGCTCTGAGGGTCTCGGCTATCTTTAAGAGTTCTTCACCAGTAGCTACACCTCCTTTGAAGCAATGAGAAATAATTTCATCTAAATCATGCACACCTAGAAAACTTAACCCACCTTCCAAAGTTTCATCCAAAAGAAGTATTTCTAATGTTTCAGATAACCTCCTTTGAGTTGTATCAATATCTGTTGGGATGACAAAGCTATTGCACTTCCTTTTCCCCTGAGAGGTATGCGCAAATGTCGAAAGATGACTACACAGTATATGCCAATCTAATAAATCCAATGTTTCTTGAAACGCTTGATGAGAGGCATCTGGTCCTAAATTGTTAGGCAATTGACTCATTCAAATTGGTTTTTTCTTTACTGGTTAGATGGGATACCACTTGGTGGCAAATAGAGCATTTCCAACCAATTTCCCTCTGAATCTTTCAAGTAAAAAGAGGAGGTTCCATCTCGATGGTCATGCAAAGAGCCAACAAAAACTCCTGCACGCTGCAATTCTCCATGCAAAGATTTAACTTCTTCTTTATCAGTAAAGTGAAATGCAAAATGTGGGCCTGCAGCTTTATAGCCTGGACCAAGCAAGGCTAATCCATCCTTCCCTAAACCTGCTTCTAAATAACACCAGTCAGGATCATCCCAGACTAAGTTCATCCCAAGATTTATATAAAAAGCTTTTGCACGTTCCACATCTTTAACTCTTAGAGCTATGTGGCCTAATCTTCGAACATTTGTAGTGATCTTCATCAAATCTTTTGTGTAAATGATTTTTAAGAGCCTGAAAACTTCACTAAGAGTTTGATAGCTCTTTGTCTACTTATAAGAACCATTAGTCCTTCAACCATCTAGCAGCATCACATGCATGATACGTGAGTATTAAATCAGCTCCAGCTCTTTTGAAACTCAATAACGTTTCTAGAACTACAGCTTTTTCGTCTATCCAGGATCTTTCTGCTGCTGCCTTAACCATGGAATACTCTCCGCTTACGTTGTAAGCAGCAATGGGCAGTTCAGATTCCTGACGCAATCGATAAATGATATCTAAATAAGCCAAGCCAGGTTTTACCATTAAGATGTCTGATCCTTCTTGCTCATCAAGTTGAGCTTCCGTTATTGCTTCTCTTGCATTGGCTGGATCCATTTGGTAAGTACTCTTATCGTTTGGAATAGGCTTTGAATTCATAGGTTTAGGAGCAGAATCAAGAGCTTCTCGAAAAGGTCCGTAATAAGCTGAAGAATATTTCGCTGTATAACTGATAATTCCAACCTGATCAAAACCTTCATCATCTAAAGCTTCTCGAATTGCACCTACCCGTCCATCCATCATGTCACTGGGGCCAATTAAATCAGCACCTGCTTCAGCTTGAACAATTGCTTGCTTGCAAAGGCTATCAACAGTTTCATCATTTAAAATAACTCCATCAGAACTAACGATTCCATCATGTCCATCACTGGAATATGGGTCTAAGGCCACATCAGTCATTATTGACATTTCAGGTAATTCTTTCTTTAAACGCCTAATAGCTTTTGGGATTAGTCCATTCGCGTTAAAACACTCTGAACCATCTTCCGTTTTAAGGTCTTCGGAAACTTTTGGGAAAAGCACTATACATCTAATCCCAAGGTCCCATGCTCTTTCCACTTCGCCAACCAGTGCATCTAAACTCCATCTATTCGCTCCAGGCATGGCACCTATTGCTTCCACATCGTTGCCTTCATGAACAAATAATGGATATATAAAATCAGTAGATTGGAGAATATTTTCTCTTACCAAACTTCTTAAAGCAGATGTTCTGCGAAGGCGCCGAGGGCGATACGTTAAATCCATACGCAAAATATAAACTTAATAGTGATCGTATATCGAAGTCGCTATAAACGTGCCAATCTCATCCAATCCTTTCGTGGATTAGTAACTCTTAGCTTCTGAAGTTGATGTAGGAACTCAAGCTCCTTAGCTGTCCATTTTGCAGGCAATTTCAACTTAATGACTAGGGTTAGGTCACCCCGAGAAGTATTGGTAGTAGGCCATCCTTTACCTTTTAATCTCAAACTTTGCCCTGGCAAAATGTTTGAAGGGATAGTTAATTCAGTTTCACCATCCGGGGTCATTACATTAATTGTTCCACCCAGTAAACATTCATCCAAAGCAAGAGGCAATTCGGCGAAAAGCTGATGATTACCTTGAAACTTCCAAACTGGATGTTCTTCAACTTCAATATTTATATAGAGATCACCCCGTCTCCCCATGCCTGGTTGAAAATTCCCTTTACCTTTCACTCTTAGTTTTGCACCATTCGCTATTCCCTTCGGAATCTTTATCTGTATTACCTCCTGGTCTACTGAAAACTTTCGTTGTGAACCTTGGAAAGCTTCTAAGAAAGAAATCTTTAGTAAAACTTCTGCATCTAAGTTTATAGGTTTTCTTGGTATAGGTTGTGGAAACTTATCATCACTAGGAACCCCACTAGCAAAACCAAATCTGCCTAAGAGGTCATTGATAAACTCATCGAAATTTCCATATTTTCCAAAATCGATATCAAGCCCAGATCTTGCATTATTGCTAAAAGTAGATTGGTTCCAATATTTACCAAACTGCTCATATCGCTTCCTCTTAAGAGGATCTGAAAGCACTTCATAGGCTTCATTGATTTCTTTAAATTTTGCCTCAGCTTGCGAATCACCTTGATTTAAATCTGGGTGATACTTTCTAGCAAGTTTGCGAAAAGCACTCTTAACCTCATTGCTACTAGCATTTTGATCGATGCCAAGAATATGAAAATAATCTCGATAACCTCCAACTTTCATAAAAGTATTTGACCTAAAAGCACTAATTGCATTAGGTTTCCCAGCTGAGTTCCTAACTTGGCGTAAATCCTAATGTAGGGAAGCCCGAACGAAAAGTACCTGAAAGATTTAGGCTGTATGGAACAAGATCCCCCACGGAGTCTTCAATTGAAATTAATTAACGGTTTTCACCTAAATAATATTAGAGGTGACATCCTTGGTGGCATCACAGCTGCTGTAGTTGCATTGCCATTAGCACTAGCCTTTGGCAACGCTGCTCTTGGGCCTGGTGGGGCAATATATGGGCTGTATGGTGCTGTTGTAGTAGGTTTTTTAGCTGCATTATTTGGGGGTACGCCAGCGCAAGTAAGTGGTCCTACAGGGCCAATGAGCGTAACAGTGGCTGGAGTAGTGGCAAGCCTTGCAGCAGTGGGCGTTCCAAGAGACCTATCTGCAGAACAAATTTTGCCCCTTGTAATGGCAGCAGTAGTTATTGGAGGTTTCTTTCAAATATTATTTGGAATTTTTAAACTTGGTAAATATATAACTCTTGTCCCTTACTCAGTTGTTTCAGGCTTTATGTCTGGAATAGGTGTAATTATTATTGCATTACAAATTGGACCTCTTCTGGGAATAAGCACTAGAGGAGGAGTAATTGAATCACTTGCAACTGTAATCAATAATTTTGAGCCGAATGGAGCTGCAATAGGAGTTGCAGTAATGACTCTGGGCATTGTTTTTCTTACTCCAAGAAAAATAAGTCAATGGATCCCTTCTCCTCTTTTGGCTTTATTAATAGTTACACCTATTTCAATTTTCTTTTTTGGCAATACAGCGATAGATCGAATTGGTGATATACCAAAAGGTATTCCTTCTTTAAGTGTCCCAAGCTTTAACCAATATTTACCAATTATTTTTAAAGCAGGTCTAGTACTTGCAGTACTTGGTGCGATTGACTCTCTTCTTACGTCTCTTGTAGCAGATAACATTTCACAAACACGTCACAATTCTGATAGAGAGCTGATTGGGCAAGGTATTGGGAATGCTATAGCTGGTCTTTTCTCAGGTTTACCCGGTGCAGGTGCAACCATGAGAACAGTAATTAATGTTAAGTCTGGAGGAACGACCCCCTTATCAGGGATGGTTCATTCAATAGTGCTTTTAATTGTTTTAATTGGTGCGGGGCCTCTGGCAGAACAAATCCCCACAGCGCTTCTCGCGGGAATTCTCATAAAAGTTGGTCTAGATATTATCGACTGGGGCTTCTTACGCAGAGCTCACCTTCTCTCTCTTAAAACTGCCACGGTAATGTATGGCGTTCTTCTGATGACAGTCTTTTGGGATTTGATTTGGGCAGTCTTAGTTGGTGTTTTCGTTGCCAATATGCTCACGATTGACTCAATCACTCAAACGCAATTGGAAGGCATGGATGCTGATAACCCTCTTAATTCTCAAGAAGAAGATCTACCATCCTTACCTGAAGAAGAGCAAGATTTATTATCTCGCTGTTCTGGTGAAGTAATGTTATTTAGGCTTAAAGGACCTTTAAGTTTTGGAGCTGCTAAAGGAATAAGCGAAAGAATGATGCTTGTAAGAAACTATAAAGTTCTAATTCTTGATATCACTGATGTACCTAGACTTGGGGTAACTGCTACTTTAGCTATTGAAGATATGATTCAAGAAGCAAAAGTAAATTCTAGGAAAGCTTATGTAGCAGGAGCTACTGGAAAAGTGAAAGAAAGGCTATCTAAGTTTGGCATAGATCAGATAGTTACCAGCAGGAAAGAAGCACTTCAAGCTGCATTAAATGAAATTAAAAAATAAACAGTACTATCTAAAAATAAAATCGCTCAGAAGTATACCCTTTAAATAAAATCAAGCAAAAAGCCTATGGAGACAAATTTAGTTCTGCAAAATGTATTAGCACCTCCAGTATTATTTTTCTTTCTGGGGATCATTGCGGTCGTTGTACGTTCAGACCTGGAAATACCTGCTCCCCTTCCAAAACTATTTTCTTTATATTTATTATTAGCTATTGGTTTCAAAGGTGGCTTAGAGCTTGAAAAAAGTGGCTTTGGAGGACAAGTTTTACCAACTGTTCTGACTGCAATAATTATGTCTTTAACAATACCTTTGGTTTGTTTTGTAATCTTAAGATTAAAATTTGATGTCTTTAATTCTGCAGCTATTGCATCTGCTTACGGTTCAATAAGTGCAGTTACCTTTATAACAGCAGAAAGTTTCTTAGAAAGCCAAGGGATTCCCTTTGATGGTTTTATGGTTGCAGCTCTTGCCTTAATGGAGTCCCCAGCGATAATTGTAGGTCTATTGCTTGTCAAATTATATGCACCTAAAAAAAGGCCTAATGCAAGAGAAATGAAGTGGACTGCAATTTTGCATGAATCAATGCTAAATGGATCCGTTTATTTACTTTTAGGAAGTCTTTTTATTGGCTTTTTAACTGCAGCACATAACCCTATCGGTGTTGAAAAAATGCAGCCATTCACAGGTAAATTATTTTATGGAGCGGAATGTTTCTTTTTATTAGATATGGGTATTGTTGCTGCTCAAAGACTTCCTAGCCTAAAAAAAGCAGGTCCATTTTTAATTTTTTTCGCAGTAATTATACCTTTACTCAATGCATTCATAGGTATATGGGTGGCCAAAGCCTTATATCTTGGTCCTGGCAATGCACTTTTATTTGCTGTTCTTTGTGCAAGTGCCTCTTACTTAGCTGTTCCAGCAGCCATGCGAATGACTGTCCCAGAAGCCAAGGCAAGTTATTACATTTCAACGACATTAGGATTAACTTTCCCTTTCAACATAGTTATAGGAATACCTTTATATATGGGATTAGTTAACAAAATTATTCCATCCATAGGATAAATAAATGAAACGTTTGGATTTGATCTTTAGTGAAAGAGAACTAGATGCAATTTTAAAGGCACTAGAAGAAGCGGAAGTGCCTGGTTATACAGTTATGAAGCATGCAACAGGAAAAGGTCCTCAAACTGTTGTTTCAGAAGACATGGAGTTTACTGGCTTAGGAGCCAATGCTCATGTCATAGTTTTTTGCGAAATAGAAATAATCAACAACATAAAAGAAAATATTCAATCAATACTGAACTATTACGGTGGAGTTGCTTATATTTCCGAAGCTATAGAAATGTAGTTTATGAATGAACCCAATCAACTCTGATTGATTTACGACTATTTAAAAATCTATCAATAGCCATTGCCGCAATACATCCATCTGACGCTGCTACTACTGCTTGCTTGAAAGGAGTATTACGAATATCGCCTATAGCCCAAACACCTTCAGAGGTAGTAGACATGAAATCATCAACAACAACTCCTCCATCTTCTTTTAAAGCTATTTGACCACCCAAGAAATCAGTGATTGGCTTGGAACCACTCATATAGACAAATACACCTTCAAGAGCTAATGACTGATGTGACTCCTGAGTGCGATTTTTCACGAGAATGCCTGTCACTCCTGCATCACCCCCTTCTATTTGCATCAACCTTGTCCTACTCCAATGTTTAACATTAGGTTCTTGAATTAAATTTTGAGCATCTAAATCATCCTCTTTAGGGTCATTAGAGGTGATCCAATGAACAGTGGAAGCAAATTTAGTAAGGACATTCGCTTCTTCTATGGCTTCTTTATTCACGCCAACTACTGCAACTTCTCGCCCTTTGTAAAAAGCACCATCGCAGGTAGCACAGTAACTCACTCCTCTGCCTAAGAAATCAGCCTCTCCCTTAAAAGAAGCTGGTCTTCCCATTGCACCACTAGCTAACACAAGAGCCTTTGCCTTGAAAGTACCTTCAGGAGTGAAAACAGTTTTGAGATCTCCAGTTACATCTATACCAAAAACCTGGGCTCTACGATAATCAGTCCCATACTGAATTGCTTGGTCACGCATTAAAGTCAATAAATCATCTCCACTGATATCTGTTGGCACTCCAGGGTAGTTGGCTATTTGATGAGTAATAGCCAAAGCACCAACAGAGGGGTTTTTATCAAGAATTATTGTCTTTAAATCAGCCCTGGAAGAATATAAAGCGCAGCTACATCCAGCAGGCCCTCCGCCAACTATGACAACATCAGCTTCAATAGTTTCCAAAACGCTTGTTTCTCCTTGAATTGTTTATCTTCCTATATAAGAGGAAATATTGACCTGCGATTAAAAGGAATCGTCAGGTCTACCTTTTAAGAGCATGAACTCTATTTAGTTAATTATGGATGGCATTGTGAAAAGAATGCACCCGATTAATAGAATTAGTAAAGACTCTGAGAATAAATTTTATGGGCAAAAGCAAGTAACAGCAATGCATTTATGTAAAATCCAAAGAATTGCAGAATTATGAATATAAACAAAAACTTTAAAAAAATTGCTCAATTCTGGATAATCCCGTTTGGAACAGGAGCTTTTATTGCCATTGGGTATATAACGTCCAAAAAGATATTTGTCCCTTTTTTAGAAGGGAGTCAAACCCAATCGCGCACTTCTGTTTCGAGCAATGAAATAAATCAGCATGGGGCAATAGACAAAAATTTAAATCGAATGCCACAGAGAACAACTAAACAGTCAGAAACCACTTTAAAAATTGAAGGCCTTCGACAGCCCCTACAGCCTGCACAGGCCTCTAAAACACTTGGCAAGTCTAAGCCCACTCAACTGAACAATGGGAGTAAAAAAGAGGGATTTTTCAAAGCTCTATCTAGTGAAAATATAAATGATTTAGAATTGATAGAAAATCCCCAACAAGACAAACCAAACCCCTTAATAGAAAACAAGTTTAAAATTGTTGATGAAGTATTAGAAAGAAAAAATCAACCTTTCAAAAAACTTTTTGAGTCCCTTCCAGACCCATAATCATCAAAACTCTAATTCGTTAACTTTATGAATTAAGCTATGAGTTCATCTGAAAACCTTATTAAAGCAACCCTTAATCGACTAACTGTTCGCATAGGGAAGGAAATTCTTAACCAAGCATCTGAAATAGCTCTAAAAGCTAAAGATGCTCCAGACCGTCTTAAAGAAGAATGGAATCTCTTAAAGAATGAAATCATCAACGAAGCAACTCGTCTTGATCAAGAAGGTAATGAAGAAGATAAGGGAACAACAAATTCATCAATATTCAACGAAGATTGTAAAAAAGATCCAGATATGAAAATTGAACAGTTGAGAAGAAAAATTTCACAGCTAACAAGAAATTTTGAGGGCATAGATTGAAAACCATCAAGCAATTAAAAAAAGCTATTCGCAGAAATATTCGTGCAATAAATATATGGCAATCAGTCTTACTGCTGATTATCTTTCTTTGGTGGGATAATCAAGAATGGTCTTACTTAGGAGGTTTTAGTAAACTAAAACAAAATTCTAGGCAGGCAAAAAGAGCACGCTGGTTAACAAAAGAACTACTCAAACTTGGCTCCGCATTTATAAAACTAGGACAATTACTATCGGCACGTCCAGATGTATTACCAAAAGGTTGGATAATTGAATTGGCTTCTCTTCAAGATAATGTTCCACCATTTAATTTTCAAATAGCCCAAGAAATTCTTGAATATGAATTAGGTCCAAGATGCAAAGAAATCATTGACATAGAAGAAATACCTTTAGGAGCTGCATCACTAGCTCAAGTACATAAGGGACATCTGAAAAGTGGAAGAGAAGTTGTCTTTAAAATTCAACGTCCTGGATTAGAAACATTTTTCAGACTAGACCTTGAAGTAATGCAGTCAGTTGCATCATTACTTCAAAAAAAGAAATCTTGGAGTCAAGGAAGAGATTGGGTTGGCATGGCAAAAGAATGCCAAAAAGTATTACTCCGAGAACTAGATTTTCGAAAAGAAGCTGAGTTTGCTGCACGGTTTAGACAACAATTTCTCGACGATCCAAAAATTCAAATACCTGGTGTCATATGGGAGCTAACTACACAAAAAATTATATGTTTAGACTATCTCCCTGGGATTAAAGTTAATGATCAAAAAACATTAGCTAAAAAAGGAATCAACCCATCAAATATCGCTGAAATTGGAGCCTCTAGTTATTTAAAGCAACTAATTGAATTCGGTTTTTTTCATGCAGATCCACACCCTGGGAATCTTGCAATCAGTCCAGAGGGATGCCTTATCTATTACGACTTTGGAATGATGGGGATGGTCTCTGAGCGACTTAGAAGCAAGCTTGGTTCTATGGTGAGAGCTGCGGCTATAAAAGATTCATCAGGATTGGTTTTAGAATTACAAGAAGCAGGCCTAATTGCTAAAGGGATTGATATTGGCCCTGTCAGACGACTAGTGAGGGTAATGCTAGACGAAATGCTTACTCCTCCATTTTCCCCAAATGTAATAGATAAACTTTCAGGAGATCTTTACGAATTGGTTTACGGCAAACCTTTTAGATTGCCAGTAGAATTAATTTTTGTTATTAGAGCACTTTCAACATTTGAGGGTGTTGGCAGGACTCTTGATCCTAGCTTTAATTTAATTTCAATAGCAAAGCCATACCTCTTGTCAATTATGAGCTCACAAAATTCCAATCCTAATGATCTAATTAATGAGATTGGTCGCCAAGTAGGAGAACTAGGCAGTAAAGCAGTCGCTCTGCCAAAACGATTAGATGAAAGTCTTGAACGATTAGAACAAGGTGATCTTCAATTACAAATAAGGCTAGGTGAATCTGATAGACAACTACGCAGAATGATAAGTGCTCAACAATCAATGTCTCAATCAATCTTGATAGGTTGTCTTGGTATTGCTGCAGCACTTTTAGGATCTAGCAAACAGCCTGTTTTCTCTCTCTTGCCACTACTATTTGCGCTACCAGTTTCAATGGGTTGGATCAAGTTACAGCTAAAAATGAGACGAGACGAACGAGTAGAAAGACTGAAAACAGAAAGAAAAGTACAATAATTAAACCAACAAGAATTACCCTTTACAAACTTCTACCTCTAGGACCTAAACCGACCGTGCCAGCATAAACAGCCTGAGCACCTAGCTCATCTTCAATACGAAGCAATTGATTATATTTAGCGACTCTCTCGCTCCTACTTAATGATCCTGTTTTAATTTGTCCTGCCTTCACAGCAACTGAAAGGTCTGCAATAGTTGTATCTTCAGTTTCACCACTTCTATGACTAATGACACTTGTATATCCTGAGCGAGTAGCAAGTTCTATTGCTTGCAAGGTTTCAGTGAGAGAACCAATTTGATTGACTTTAATCAATATCGAATTAGCAATCTTTTCATCTATACCTCTTTTTAAACGAGAAGTATTAGTTACAAATAAATCATCCCCAACAAGTTGGACTTTATTGCCCAATTCATTTGTTAATAATTCCCAACCCAACCAATCATCTTCAGCCAGCCCATCTTCGATTGAAACAATTGGGTAAGAACCTACAAGTGCGATTAACTCCTTAACCATTGCATCACTAGCAAAGGTTTTACCACCATAAGAATATTTTCCTTCTTGATAAAATTCTGTACTGGCAACATCCAAGGCTAAAGAAACTTCTTTTCCAGGAGAAAATCCCGCTTTCTCAATTGCTGTAACTAATAAATCTCCAGCCGCATGATTGCTTTTTAAATCAGGAGCAAAACCCCCTTCATCACCAACAGCCGTAGATAAACCATTATCAGAAAGAAGTGTCTTCAGGGTATGAAAGACTTCTGCTCCCATCTGAAGAGCTTCTCTAAAGCTACTTGCACCGTGAGGAACAAGCATAAACTCTTGGAAATCGAGATTATTAGCGGCATGTGCCCCACCATTAATGACATTCATTAATGGGACTGGCAAAAGAGAAGCCATTGGTCCCCCTAAATACCTATAAAGGGGAATTCCCAAAGCATTTGCTGCTGACCTTGCAGTTGCCATACTTGCCGCCAGTATGGCATTTGCTCCAAGATTAGATTTATTTTCTGTTCCATCCAATTCAATCATCAAACCATCTACAGCAGCTTGATCTATCGCAGACAAGCCGCAAATTGCTGGTGCTATGCGCTCTTCAATATTCTCAACCACTTTTAAAACACCTTTGCCCATATACCGTCTTCCTCCATCTCTTAATTCATGGGCTTCATACGCACCAGTACTAGCTCCACTAGGCACAATTGCTCTTCCTATAGCTCCTCCCTCTAATATGACCTCTGCCTCAACAGTAGGGTTACCTCTAGAGTCAAGAACCTCTCTAGCCAAAACAGTATCTATAACTAGATCAAGAGAATCAATCACGTTGCCTAAGAGTAGTTGTTTTAAATCTTTGGAGGTGCTGGTCAATTTCTTTCTGCTTTTAGTAGTTTTGGTACTTGAAAAGCCTGTAAGAAACTATTTTACCTAGCAGAATAAAGATAAGTTATTAAAAACATATCACCTGACATGAGGATGCTCCACACGATGCTTCGAGTAGGCAATCTAGAAAAATCACTAAGTTTTTATACAGAGGTTTTAGGGATGAAGCTTCTTCGGCAAAAAGACTACCCCTCAGGCAGATTCACCCTGGCTTTTGTAGGGTACGGAGTAGAGGAGGAAAATACTGTGATAGAGCTTACTCACAACTGGGATATTCCTAATTACGAAATTGGCAATGGTTATGGTCACATAGCGTTAGGCGTAGAAAATATCTTTGAGACTTGCGAATCACTCAGGAAAAGTGGTGGAAATATTGTCAGAGAACCTGGACCGATGAAACATGGAAACACATTAATTGCTTTTATTGAAGATCCTGATGGCTACAAAATTGAATTAATTGAAAAGAGTTCCAAAAATTGAATACCTGACTAAAGGTTTTTTATACAAGCTATAATCCAAGTCACAATGAAAAAAAGTCTTACCCATAACCCTGAACTATTTAGCCAGAATTCATGGGGCTTATTACTAGAAAGCGAAAAAGAAGCCAGTCGCTGGAGGCATGAATACCTCGATGTTGAACATGTTCTTTTCGTACTGTTTACCGACCAACAATTCAAAAATAATATTCAAGCTTTATCAATTAACCATAATGAATTTTTAGATAATCTTGAGGAATTTCTTTCTCGCAATGCATCATCAAGTAATAATCAACTTTTTATTGGTGAGGATTTAGAAGAATTACTAGACCAAGCTGAGATTTTCAGAAGTCGCTGGGGTTCAAAACTAATCGAAATCTCTCATCTAATTATGGCTATAGGTCGAGATAAGCGGATTGGAGCTGAATTATTTGAAGAAGCTGGTCTACCTAGTGAAATCATAGAAAGTGAGTTAAGGCGATTACCTATACAAGGTAATATTCCAAATGTTAAGTATGAAAATAAATCAAACACCTCGCAATCAGTCAGTCAAGTCACAAATTCAAGTCAAAGGAAAGCTAGGGAGTTCGTTAATGAAAATTCTATAGAAAAAATAAGCTCTTTAAGCAAAGAAGAAGCAAACGAACCACTCAATCCATTAACAGAATTTGGTAAAGATTTAACTCTTGCAGCCTTAAATAAAGAACTTGACCCAGTTATAGGTAGAGATGAAGAAATCCAATTAGTCATTAAAGTATTATCTCGTAGAGGTAAGAATAACCCTGTCTTAATTGGTGCACCTGGTGTTGGGAAAACAGCTGTTGCTGAGCTTCTATCACAAAAAATAGTTAGCAATGAAGTACCTGATTCCATAAGAGGATTGAAGTTAATATCACTAGATTTAGGTGCGCTAATTGCAGGTACGAAATTTCGAGGTCAATTTGAAGAAAGGCTAAGGTCAGTTCTTGAGAGAGCTAGCAAACCTGAAGAAGGAGTTATTTTATTTATTGATGAATTACATACAATTTTAAGCACAGATAGATCAAGTGCAGATGCAGGTAGTCTTCTTAAACCTGCTCTTGCGAGTGGGAAACTAAGATGTATTGGTGCAACAACACCTGAAAATTTTCGTAGAACAATTGATAAAGATCAAGCACTAAATAGGAGGTTCCAACAAGTTCTAATTAAAGAACCAAGTATTGATCTTAGTGTAGAGATATTGAGAGGTATTAAGGGAAAATATGAAATACATCATGGTGTCAGCATTACTGATGAATCATTAATTACAGCAAATAGATTAGCAAATAGATATATAAGTGATCGCTGCCTTCCAGATAAAGCTATCGATTTAATTGATGAAGCAGCGGCACAAATAAAATTAGAAGTGAATTCAAAGCCGAAAATTTTAAAAGAAGAGGAACTTAAATTAGAAAATTTAAGTTCAAAACTAATAAATGCTGAAGAGCAAGGATTAGAAGAAAAGGTTCAACAAATACAAAATGAAATAGAAATATCTGAAAGAATATGTATCGAATTATCAAATCAATGGAAAGAAGAAAAAAGTAAATTTGACGAGCTTAAAAATTTAATTAATCAAGATAACTCGTTAAATCATGAAATAGAAGAGGCAGAGAATGAAGGGGATCTTGAAACAGTAGCTAGGCTCAAATATGATGATAAGCATTACTTACAAGAAGAAATAGCAAACTTAGAAGCAGAGCTGGAAATATTGAATAATGATAAAAAATCAATCTTGCGAAATAGAGTAGAGCCTAATGATATTGCAGATGTTGTAGCTCGCTGGACAGGGATACCTGTAAATAAAGTATTAGCAGGTGAGAAGCAAAAACTTTTAACTTTAGAAATAGAGTTAGCAAGTAAAGTTATTGGACAATCAGAAGCTGTTAAAGCAGTTAGTGAAGCCATAAAACGAGCCAGAGCAGGAATGAAAGATAGTTTTAGGCCTATTGGATCCTTTCTTTTCCTAGGCCCCACAGGTGTAGGCAAAACGGAACTGGCAAAAGCCCTAGCATCATCATTGTTTGACGAAGAAGAAGCATTAATAAGGCTTGATATGAGTGAATTCATGGAAAGGAATGCAGTTGCAAGACTTCTAGGTGCTCCTCCTGGATATGTTGGCTATGAAGAAGGTGGCCAACTTACAGAGGCTGTGAGGCGTAAACCATATTCAGTTTTACTTTTAGATGAAATAGAGAAAGGACACCCAGATGTATTCAATATTCTGCTTCAAGTCCTAGATGATGGACGATTAACTGATTCTCAGGGAAGAACCGTCGACTTTCGTCACACTGTAATCGTAATGACAAGCAACCTTGCTAGTAGAAAAATTCTAGAAAATACACTTCACAGAACTGATCCTTCTGATAATGAAAACAACCCGATAAAAGATCTCAGCGAAGACATTGATCAAGCACTAAGAAAACAATTTCGTCCAGAATTTCTGAACCGAATAGATGAAATAATTTGCTTTAGCCCCCTCTCCCTAGATGGTCTAAAACAAATTGTAAAACTTCAACTTAATGAATTAACGAAATTACTCTCTGAACAAGATTTAGAACTTCGTATAGATAATTCAACAATCGAAACACTTGCAAGTGAAGGTTATGAGCCAGAGTATGGCGCTAGGCCTTTAAGAAGAATTCTTCGCAGAAGAGTTGAAAATCCTCTTGCTACAAAATTATTAGAAGACAAATTTGTTGGATTAAATGCAGTAAGGATAAAAACCGCAACAGACAAATCTGAACCCCTAATATTTGTTGGAGAGGACTAAAATAGTCATTATCGATTAATCTAAACTAGTAAAGGGACTTTGCAATTCAGAGCTATTTCACAAGATTCAGCCTGAGACTTCTAACAGTGACAAGCACAACTTCTAACGAAACCCCAAATTCGGTTTCTCAACCATCGAATGAAGATCCTTCTCCCAAAAAAGGTTTTCTGGCCACAACTATTGACGAACTTAAATTAGTAGTTTGGCCGAGTCGCCAACAACTATTTAGCGAGTCAATAGCTGTAATATTAATGGTAACCCTATCTGCCGCAGCAATTGCAGCAGTAAGTCGTTTCTTTGGTTGGGGTGCCTCTCACATATTTCGTTGAAACATGAATTTCAACACCCTTATTACCCTTTATCGATTTATTTAAACAACGTGTCAGAGTTTGATTCCAACCCTCCAGAAAGATCTCAAATAATGGATTTACCCTCTCAAAACAAATTGGAAGACAGTGCTTCTATTGCGAAAACAACAATAGCCAGATGGTATGCCGTTCAAGTCGCTTCCAGTTGCGAGAAAAAAGTCAAAGCAACTCTTGAACAAAGAGCTGTAACTCTAGGTGTAAGCAATAGAATCCTTGAAATAGAAATTCCTCAAACTCCAGCGGTTAAATTAAAAAAAGATGGATCTAGGCAATCCACGGAAGAAAAAGTTTTTCCCGGTTATGTACTGGTCAGGATGATTCTTGATGAGGACACAATGATGGCAGTTCGAAGCACACCTAACGTTATTAATTTTGTTGGAGCTGAAGATCGTCGACCTACTGGCAGAGGAAGAGGGCATATAAAGCCAAGGCCATTAAGTCGCGAAGAAGTAAACAGAATCTTTAAACGAGCCTCTGAGAAGAAAGCGGTAGTGAAACTTGATTTATCAGAAGGCGACCAAATCCTAGTTACTGGAGGACCTTTTAAGGATTTCCAAGGAGAAGTTATTGAAGTATCTGGGGAAAGGAACAAATTAAAAGCACTCCTTTCTATCTTCGGGAGAGAAACTCCTGTTGAGCTTGAATTCTCACAAATAAGCAAACAGAACTAAAAACTTAATTGCTTAGTAGTAATTTATTAGGCCTTTAAGGAAGTAAGTTTGCAAAAGCCTTAAACACTTTCCTTTAACTAAGAATCCAATTTATTGACGATGGCAAAGAAAATTGTAGCTGTGATCAAGTTGGCCCTCCAGGCTGGCAAAGCAAACCCTGCACCTCCAGTAGGTCCTGCATTAGGACAACATGGTGTAAACATCATGGCCTTTTGCAAAGAGTACAACGCTAGGACTCAAGACAAAGCAGGGTTTGTAATCCCCGTAGAGATCTCTGTTTTTGAAGATCGAAGTTTTACTTTCATAACAAAAACCCCACCCGCAGCTGTCCTAATTACCAAGGCAGCAGGTATAGATAAGGGCTCTGGCGAGTCAGCAAAAGGTCAAGCAGGTACTATTAAACGTAGTCAACTTGAAGAAATCGCTAAAACTAAATTGCCAGACCTCAATTGCAATAGCATCGAGTCAGCAATGAAAGTCATAGAAGGAACAGCCAGAAATATGGGTGTTTCAATTACTGACTAATAGATCTCTTTCAATTTGACCAAGAAAACCTTATAGGGGGAGACAATCTTTGTCGGCTGAACCCCAAAAAGCCTTATGAAAAAACTTTCAAAAAGAATGACTAGTTTGTCCTCAAAAGTTGAGGACAAAGTCTACGAACCAATTGAAGGAATCAAACTGGTTAAAGAAACTGCAACAGCAAAATTTGATGAAACAATAGAAGCACATATTCGCTTGGGGATTGATCCCAAGTACACAGACCAGCAGATAAGAACCACTGTTGCACTTCCACAAGGAACAGGACAAACTATCAAGATTGCTGTGATCGCAAGAGGAGAAAAAGTTGCCGAAGCACAAACTGCTGGGGCGGATATATCAGGCGAAGAAGATTTAGTAGAAGCTATTAATAAAGGAGAAATGAACTTCGATCTTCTTATTGCTACACCTGACATGATGCCTAAGGTTGCAAAACTTGGAAGAGTACTTGGACCAAGAGGGCTAATGCCTAATCCTAAAGCGGGGACAGTTACAACTGACATTGCAGGAGCAATTAAAGAGTTTAAAGCTGGAAAACTTGAATTCAGAGCTGATCGAGCTGGAATTATCCATGTACGTTTTGGTAAGGCCAGTTTTTCAGAAGAAGCTTTGCTTGAGAACCTCAAAACTCTTCAAGAAACTATCGATAGAAATAAGCCAAGTGGAGCAAAAGGCCGTTTTTGGAAAAGTCTTTATATAACTTCCACCATGGGACCTTCTGTAGAAATAGACATCACGGCTTTACAAGATATTTCACAAGACTAATTACAATTTGATATTATTCTAATAACTTGACTTAACAGTCAAAGGGCATGCGCCCGGCCAAAGACAGCAGGTAAGAGAACTGTGCAATATTTGCACAACTCCTTTAAACCCTGCCGAGGTAAACGCAACGATTTTTCTAATTGGATTGATCAATAGCGGCCTCGTCTCTATATCGAGATAAATTCGCCCGCATGTCAGCTTTTCCCCCTGATTCGATCCAATTACCATGGGCCGCACCCTGGAGAGCAAAAAACAAATAGTCGAGGAGATCAAAGGTCTTCTAGATCAATCTGAAATGGCTCTTGTCCTTGATTACCAAGGTTTATCCATCAAAGAAATGTCTGATCTGCGAGCTCGTTTAGAGGCAAGCAGTGGTGTATGCAAGGTAACTAAAAACACCTTGATGCGAAAGGCAATAGATGGTAATGATTCTTGGGCAAGCCTTGAGTCATTACTAACTGGCACCAATGCATTCGTTCTGGTTAAGGGCGATGTAGGTGGTGCCGTGAAAGCTGTTCAAGCTTTTCAGAAAGATACCAAAAAGTCCGAAACAAAGGGAGGACTTTTTGAAGGGAAACTCTTATCTCAAGAAGAACTTAAAGCAATTGCCAACCTCCCTTCCAAGGAAGCATTAATTGCGCAAATTGCTGGAGCAATAAATTCTATAGCTACGCAAGTAGCTGTTGGAATCAATGAAGTTCCTTCTGGACTTGCAAGATCTCTCAAACAACATTCTGAAAATGGTGATAATTAATTTCACCTATCTTCTATAACTTTCTCTAAATAATTCTTCAATCCAAAACCATGTCTTCAAAAACCGACGAAATTCTCGAATCTCTCAAAGGACTTTCATTGCTAGAAGCTTCTGAACTTGTAAAGCAAATTGAAGAGGCCTTTGGTGTTTCTGCTGCTGCATCAGCAGGAGTAGTAATGGCCGCTCCTGGAGCAGCAGCTGGAGGTGCTGCTGGAGGCAGTGATGCTGCTGAAGAGAAAACCGAATTTGATGTTGTCCTTGAAAGCTTTGATGCAGCAGCAAAGATCAAGGTATTAAAAGAAGTTAGAAACGCTACAGGGTTAGGGCTTGGAGACGCAAAAGCAATGGTTGAGGCAGCTCCAAAAACAATCAAAGAAGGTGCTTCCAAAGAAGATGCTGAAGCATTGAAAAAAGCAATTGAAGCTGTCGGAGGGAAAGTTACCCTTAAATAAATTAACTACTTTTTATAATTTATCTTTTGTCTATTTACTAGCCGGTCAAATGACCGGCTCTTTTTTGACTATGACAAATAATCACGGCGAGGTTATTGCTGCGGCTACAGATGGTGCATGTAGTGGAAATCCTGGCCCAGGAGGTTGGGGAGGTTTAATACGGTTTGCAGATGGAACCGTAAAAGAGTATGGCGGTCATGTGCCTGATACAACAAACAATCGAATGGAACTAACCGCAGCTTTAGAGATAATGAGAAAACTGAAAACCCTGCCTCTTCAGGCAGGAATAACAATAAGAACAGATAGTAAATATCTAATTGATGGACTTAATAAATGGATTTTAGGCTGGAAGAAAAAAGGATGGAAAACTGCTGCAGGAAAGCCAGTATTGAATCAAGACCTCTGGAAAAGTTTAGATAAAGAACGTCTATCTAATGTAAATCTGGAATATGTTAAAGGTCATAGCGGTGACCCTGACAACGAAAGAGTCGACACAATAGCAGTAAGCTTTTCTAAAAATATTGCTATACCACTCAAATGAAAGGGTATCAAAAAGATGGGGAATTCACTAACAGCAAAATTTCTTTCAATACCCTCTCTATATAAACAATTACTTGCACCAGTCCTCTCACAAGATGAAGGTCTGGATGCTGAGAAATTAACAACTATTGTCCTTAATACATTAGGTCAAGTATCACTATATCGAAAATGGCCAGGCATCTCAGAAGTATTGGCTCAATTAAGTAAAGAGCTTGAAAGGAAAGACTCAAGGCTAAAACAAAAATTATTTGGATGTGATTTCAATAATCCATTAGGCCTTGCAGCGGGTTTTGACAAGAATGGTATAGCTGCAGGTTTATGGAGTTATTTTGGTTTCGGCTTTGCTGAGCTTGGTACAGTTACATGGCATCCTCAAAAAGGCAATCCCCAACCTAGGCTTTTTCGTCTAGCTAAAGAGCAAGCAGCTCTAAATCGAATGGGTTTTAACAATAATGGTGCGGCTAATCTTTGCAAAACACTAAAAAAGCAAAGGATCCAAATACCTGGATACCGACCAACAATACTTGGTATTAATTTCGGGAAGTCAAAAATAACCGCACTTGAACAAGCACCAGATGACTATGCGGCCTCCTTAGAACTGTTAGCTCCTTTTGCAGACTATGCAGTAATCAATGTCAGCTCTCCTAATACACCCGGTCTTAGAACATTACAAGATCCAAAAAAATTAAGGAAACTAATAGAACGACTGCGTCGAATTCGCAGCTGTCCACCATTACTGGTAAAAATTGCTCCTGACCTAGACAACAATGCAATTAAAGAGATCGCAAAACTTGCCTACGAGGAAGGACTGGCAGGTTTGATCGCGGTAAATACCAGTCTAGACCGGCTAGGGCTGGAGGATAGAGTGATTTCACAGACTGGTTTAAGACTTTCCAAAGAAGCGGGTGGTCTCAGTGGCCATCCACTGCAAAATAGAGCCTTGGAAGTCATCAAGATTTTAAGGCAATCAGCAGGAGAACAACTACCTCTTATAGGTGTAGGAGGAATTGATTCGCCGCAAAGTGCTTGGGAGCGAATTTCAGCGGGTGCATCTCTTCTACAAGTTTATACAGGTTGGATTTTCAAAGGGCCTATTCTCGTGCCTCAAATTCTCGATGGACTATCTTCTCAATTGGATCGACATAACTTCAATAATATCTCTGAAGTAGTGGGAAGCAATACACCATGGCTATAGATAATAACTGCGATTCGCTTGGATTTGAACATGGAGGCAATATTGCTGAAGAAGCTCAAAGATTAGGGCTAGAAGCCTACGAGCTTCTAGATGCAAGCGCATCCTTGGCTCCTTTCTCACCTCAAAAAGCAATAAATCAATGCATCTTAAAAGCGATAGAAAACATGGGGCTTAAAAATTACCCTGATCGTAATTTATACAATTTAAAAGAAGCTATTGCCTCTTGGCACAAAGTTAAAACATCTATGGTGCTACCTGGCAATGGAGCAGCAGAGTTAATGACATGGGCAGGCCGTGATGCAGTCAACACTGGTCTCAGCATCTTACCCAACCCAGGATTTGCAGACTATCAAAGAGCCATAAATTGTTGGGGAGGAACTTACAAGCAAAGTTCTCTTCCATTACGTTGGAATTCAAGCTTTCCACAATCTTTTCCAATCAAAGAAATCTCTGAAGTCATTTGGATTACCAACCCACATAATCCAACTGGACAATTGTGGGATCGTAATTCTTTAGAGAAATTAACCAAAACTTACAAGCTTGTTATATGTGACGAAGCCTTCTTACCTCTTGTTCCTGAGGGTGAAAAGCAATCATTAATTCCACTCACAACAAAATATGAGAACCTAATTGTAATCAGAAGTCTTACCAAACTATTTTCAATAGCTGGTTTGAGAATTGGCTATGTTATTAGTGCACCTGAACGGTTGAAAAAGTGGGAAAATCTTCGAGATCCATGGCCAATGAACTCTCTAGCTATTGCAGTAGGAGAAAGGCTGATGAAAGATACAAGCTTATATAAAAGACATATTCAACAAATACATCAATGGATCATAGGAGAAGGTTCATGGCTCCACTCCCATTTAAACACCCTGACTGGGATTAAAGCTCATCCATCATCCACCAACTTCTTTTTAATTGAAAGCAATACTTCCCTTCTACCATTACGAGAACATCTTGCCCAAAAGAAAATACTGCTTAGAGACTGCAGATCATTTGAAGGTTTAGGTGAAAACTGGTTGCGGATTAGCCTTCAAAACGAATCTAATAACCAACGTATTTTTAATGCAATAAAATCATTTACTAACTGATTTGTTCCAAGATCTCAACAATTCTTAGATGAGAATCTCTAACTGCCATCTTTGACATACCTTCCTTCATTAAATCAAGCAAGTTTAAGGAATCTATTTTCTGTGAGATAAAACTAGTTAACAAATGATCTAATACATTTGCTAAAGCTTTCTTACCCGGTTCATGCTCATGGACAATTAGTGCTCCTCCAAATTCCGCTGCATACATTGCATTAAATTCTTGATGACTATCTGTTGCATAAGGATAAGGAACCAAAACAACAGGTGTGTTGCAAACAGCAAATTCACTTAACGCACCAGCGCCAGCTCTACTAATAATAAGATCTGCATGTTGTAACAAACCAGGTATTTCATTCGTAAATGGCTTCTCAACCAATTTGGCATTTACTTTGTTGGATTGATTTTTATTACCGGTAATATGAACAACTCGACAACCCTTGGCAAGCAAGTCAGGCAAAACATCTCTAATCATTCGATTCAAACCAACCGCACCTTGACTTCCTCCTAGAACAACTATTAAAGGACCACCTCCAACTGGTACCCAGGAAGGAACTGAATTAAAAGCTAGAAAGGCCTCGCGCACAGGAGTCCCAGTTACAACTAAGTTGCACTTTGGCAGGTATTTAGCAGCTGGTGGCCAACCAAGTGCAACTTGATCACAAAATCTTCCAAAAAGCCTAGTTGCTTTGCCAGGAAAGGCGTTTGATTCATGAAGGACTACTCGTATGCCAGATAACTTTGCAGCCAAAACAGCTGGTACAGCTATATAACCACCGGTAGTAAAAATAACTTTTATCCTTTTTTTTCTAATCACTCGTATCACTGATAATGTTGCTGCAATTAATTTCAGCGCTTGAACAAACTTCATCAATCCATTCTTTTGCAACCCCCCTACTGGAACAGTTATCAGCTCAAACTTTTTAGGGACAAGCTTTACCTCTAAACGATCAGGCACCCCCAACCAAGTAATTTCCCAAGTTTTCGGCAAAGCTTCTGCAACAGCAACCGCAGGAAAAAGATGGCCGCCTGTTCCACTTGCCGCAATCAATAAGCGAGACATAGCAATACAATAATCCCTAGTAATACCTAGGCTTACAATCAGAGGTACTCAAGAGGAATTTAAGGTGCAGCATGTAATCAAGTTTTGTCTAAGTTCAGGAATCTTTTTACTTTTTGCATTCAACAGTCCAAGCTATTCTAGAGAAATAAATATCAAGCAACTCAGCCAGGACATACAAAACTCTCTAAATACTAGAAGATTCGCAGAGCTTGATAAACTTTTTAGTAATGCAATTTCAAAAAACTTGTATAAAGAGTGTGTAGAGTTTCTTGAAAAGTTTCCCAATGCAAAATGGAGAATAGAAAAAGGAAATCAGCTAAAAGATAAAAGGCATTCTATTGATCTATATATCAATGCTGAAAAGCAGTTAGGTGCTAAAACATTTTCCTTAGAAGCAATGCAAAAAATTGCAATTACCTTAAGTGATAAAAAAATTATTCAGAAAGAAGTAATCAATGAATACTCAATTTTAAAGAGTACTGACCATCCTATAGATATTGACTTAAGCATTCCAGATTATGTATTAACAGGAACAACTTATAATGTCGATATTATTCTTGAGAAACCCTTAGAAGATGCAATTATTGCAGGTGGCTTAATCACGATTAATGAGGAAGATTATCAAGGGAAATTAATTCCGAACATACCTATTGTTCCATTGGCCTCTGGCGGTTTATATAAAACTGTACAAGCACCTTTGTCGCCAGGCACACAAAAATGGGCTGCCTTAATAGCCCATCCAAAAGGATTGATCTCTATTACTAAGACTGTACGAATTGTCTCTGATGTAAGTGAAATCAATCCATAACATAAACAATATATCTCTCGAAGACATAATCAAAGAAACCTAACCAGTAAACAGAGTTGATTAAACAATTTCATCAAGTGCAGAAACACCTGGTAAAACTTTCCCTTCAAGCAGCTCAAGACTGGCACCACCACCAGTAGAGATGTGAGACATTTTCGCAGCAAGACCTGCTTTCTCAACAGCAGCAACTGAATCGCCACCTCCAATAATCGTGCAGCAACCTCTTTCTCCTAATTCAGCCAAAGTACTTGCAATAGAGTTAGTGCCATTAGCAAATTTATCAAATTCAAAAACCCCCATAGGTCCATTCCAAATTACTGTTTTACAAGAATTCAAAGCGTCTTGGAAAACTTTTACTGAATCAGGTCCTATATCAAGTCCCATCCATCCTTCAGGAATAGAATTTATTGAAGCTATTTGACTGTCGGCATCTGCAGCAAAATTATCTGCAAGTATTACATCTGTAGGCAAAAGCAACTCAACACCTTTCGATCTGGCTTTTTCTTCAAGTGCTTTAGCAAGATCAAGTTTGTCATCTTCAACTAAACTTTTCCCTACAGAAAGGCCACGAGCTTTATAAAAAGTAAATATCATTCCTCCACCAATAAGAACCTTGTCACATTTATCTATTAAAGATTCCAAGACACCAATCTTACTGCTTACTTTAGAACCTCCAACAATTGCAGCCAAAGGTCTCTTGGGAGAATCGATAGCACCCTGGAGATACTGAAGCTCCTTTTCCATTAAATAGCCAGCAACATTAGGGCTAAGAAATTTAGTTACTCCTTCAGTTGACGCATGAGCACGGTGAGCCGCGCCGAAAGCATCATTGACATAAACCTGAGCTAATTTTGATAACTGTTTAGCAAACTCCAAATCATTTTTCTCTTCTCCAGGCATAAAACGAACATTTTCCAAAAGGACTACCCCACCGTCCTTAAGATCGTTAACTTTTGACTCTGCATCAGGGCCAATACAGCTATCAGTTTTTACAACAGTTATGCCCAATAATTCACTAAGCCTATCTGCTACAGGAGTAAGGCGCATTTCATCATTAGGCTTACCTTTAGGGCGTCCAAAGTGAGCAGAAAGGATCACGCGCGCGCCTTTCGACATCAAGTCCTTAATTGTTGGGAGAGCAGCACGAATCCTTGTATCATCTGTTATGGAACCTTCAGTATTGACTGGAACATTAAAGTCAACTCTAACCAATACTCTCTTACCACTTATATCTTCTGCATTAAGACTAGAAAGAGAACGCTTTGCCATTGGGACTCAAAAATTGCAAACTTGATGACATTACTCTGACAAATGCATTCGTGGTTTTTTTTTGGCCAGAGGAAACATCTGACCATTGCCGCACGAAGTGCCAAAAAATAATAAAACCACTAGTGCGGCTTACTCACAAAAATTTTTACAAATAAATTACCTAATAAAAGAAAGCCCAAATTCCAAAAAACATTTTCAGCAATGAAATAAAGCCAACCCCCACTTAAAAAGAGTGCCAGAGGCAATGATCACAATCAACCTAGATTTTTAGTTCAAAGGAAAAGATTCGAAATTGAATCTTACAAAATTTGTTGGGATTATCGAGTGTTTCAAAAAAGTTTTGTTCATATATCTGCAAAAATTTGCTTACAACCTCAGCTGTCTTAAATTGCCTAAACTATAGAAATTAAAACACAATAAAAACTTCAAAGTTCTATTTCAACAATTCACCCCCCTCCACTATTCAGAATTGAATGTCGTGACCCCTCTTATTCAATGGTATCCAGGCCACATTGCAAAAGCCGAAAGACAGCTAGCAAAAAACATAGACCAAGTTGATCTAGTAATCGAAGTTAGAGATGCACGAATACCACTTTCGACTTCCCATCCTCATCTAAAAAAATGGATTGTCAACAAGAAACACCTCTTAGTTATTAATAGAAAAGACATGATTACAGAGAAAAATCTAGAGGAATGGGATTTATGGTTTAAAAGCAATGGGGAAACCCCAAGGTGGTGCAATGCACAAAATGGCACTGGGATAGGGGTAATCAAAGAAGCAGCAATACAAATGGGTGAAGAGTTGAACCAGCGTCGCGAACTCAGAGGCATGCGTCATCGGCCCGTTAGGGCTCTAACACTAGGGTTTCCTAATGTTGGGAAATCAGCGTTAATTAATAGATTGGTGAACAAGAAAGTAGTCGCTAGTTCTAGACGTGCAGGGGTTACGAAATCGCTGCAATGGGTAAGGCTTGGGCAAAGACTTGATTTATTAGATGCTCCAGGAGTCTTGCCGCCACGATTAGATAATCAACAAGCTGCTCTTCGACTTGCGATATGTGATGATATTGGGCAAGCTGCTTATGATGTGGAATCTGTAGCAATAGCTTTCTTAAAATTGCTACATCATCTGGATAATCATAATCACGAACGAATAAACAATTCTCTTGAAAAACGTTATGGTATTCCTTTCAAAAGAAGCAAAGGAGATACCCATCAATGGTTAGAGAATGCAGCCAATATCCATACTTCATCTGACCTAAGAAGAATGTCTCATAAGTTATTAGATGACTTTAGAAAATTATTGCTTGGGAAAATCGCACTTGAATTACCTACATAATGGAAGAGAATAATGCACAATCCTTTGGAGAAGGCGAAGGAGAATTAATAATCCTACATTATCCCAAACCATTGCCAATGCGACTTGACCGTTGGCTAGTCAGTCAAAGATCAGAACAAAGTCGAGCAAGTATTCAAAAATTTATCAATGCTGGGTTCGTAAAAGTTAATGGGAAAGAAGGTAAAGCAAAGACACCTTTGCGAACCGGAGATGAGATTCAACTATGGTTACCGCCTCCAGAGCCCTTGCCATATTTAAAGCCTGAAAAAATGCATTTAGATGTAATATATGAGGATAAAGAGCTAATAGTTATTAATAAAGAGGCAGGAGTAGCTGTTCATCCAGCTCCTGGGAATAAGGATGGCACTCTTGTCAACGGCTTACTACACCACTGCAATGATCTCCCAGGCATTAGCGGCAAACTTCGTCCAGGGATCGTACACAGGCTCGACAAAGATACAACAGGCTGCATTGTTATTGCTAAAACACAAGAATCATTAGTGAATCTCCAGCTACAAATTCAAAAAAGAATTGCATCTAGAAAATACTTAGCAATAGTGCATGGAATACCACAAGGAGATAGTGGAACAATTTTAGGGGCAATTGGACGACACCCAATGAATAGAAAAAAATATGCAGTTGTCTCTGATGAATCAGGTAGATATGCATGTACCCATTGGGAACTTAAAGAAAGGCTAGGCAATTATTCTCTTATAGCTTTCCAGTTAGATACAGGGCGAACACATCAAATTCGAGTTCATTGTGCTCATATCGGTCATCCAATCATTGGAGATTCTACTTACAGTCGTTGTCGTAAATTGCCTATTGCACTATCTGGACAAGCTCTACATGCATATCAACTTGGTCTAAAGCATCCACAGACTAATAAAGAGATGCTTTTTGAGGCGCCATTGCCTATTTCTTTTAAAAGATTGCTTAAAGTTTTACAAAAAAATTAATCAATACTTTTTATCTCAGAGTTGGTGAGTCCTTAATCAACTGTTTAGTAAGGGCATGTTGAGGTCTTTGAAATAACTTTTCGGAAGGGCCTTCTTCAACGACTATGCCCTGATCTAACAAAAGGGTTCTATGGCAAAAACCACGGGCCAAGGATAAATCATGGGTAATAAAAAGTATAGAAAGCCCTAAAGTTTCCTGTAATGAGCTTAATAAAGCTAAAATCTCTGCTTGAATTTCAACGTCCAACATGCTTACACTTTCATCACATATAAGAACCTGTGGGTTTAAAGCAAGTGCACGAGCTATAGCTACTCTTTGTTGCTGTCCACCTGATAATTGATTAGGAAACCTTGCATGAAAGTCTTCTACAGGAGTAAGTCCAACATGACCCAAAAGAATTCTTGCTTTTTCCTTTGCCTGGTGACGGTTAAACATGTTATGAATCAGCAATGGGTCAGCGATAGCATCTAGAACTGTCATTTTTGGATTCATAGATGCACAAGGGTCTTGGAAAACCATTTGCAAAGACTGTCGCGCCTTTCTTAAGGATTGACTATTTAAGGTAGTCAAATCTTGTCCACATAGCTTAATGCAGCCCCCTCGAATGGGTGTCAAACCTAAAAGGGCACTACATAAAGTGCTTTTACCGCACCCTGATAATCCCACAACTCCAAGGGTTTCGCCTGCATAAAGGGAAAAGGAAACCTCATTAACGGCCTTAATCCAATTTGGTTGCCAAGGCAGTCCTCCATTCGCATGCCAACAGCGAACTTGATCAACATCTAGAACACAATGTTGATTAGTTCTTGTAACACAATTATTTTGCTCTCGTTCTCTCGCCGCAAACACCAATCTTTTCCCTATTAACGATATTGGATTAGCCACAACGTCCGTGCTCAATCCTTCTTCAACAATTTTTCCATGTTGAATGATGCTCATTCTTCCACACCATCTTGCTGCAAGAGCGAGATCATGCGTAATCAACAAGAGGGCAGTCCCAAGCTCATCGCAGAGATTGCTCAATTCAGTCATGATTTGATTTGCCACTGAAACATCAAGACTGGAAGTGGGTTCATCAGCAACTATTAACGGTGGATTCAATGAAATTGCTAATGCAATTGCCAAACGTTGGCGCATTCCGCCGCTAAATTCATGGGGAAAAGAATTAAAACGAGCTACATCAATGCCAACTTTTACCAACAATTCTTCACTACGGTGCCGATGCCATAAAGATGTTTTGTCTGGTTTGTGAGCTTTTAAGGTATCAATTAAATGGTCACCTATCGTCATCAACGGATTGAGGCGATTCATTGGATCTTGAAAAACGAAACCAACCTTCTCGCCCCTAAAATTTTGCATCTCTTTATCTGACAAAGTCAATAAATCTTTCCCACATAGAACTAAATCCCCTTTACAAAGGCTTCCATTCGGAAGAATCTGCAAGAGTGATTTTGCAACACTGCTTTTCCCAGAGCCTGAGCTGCCAATTAGTGCAACACGTTCTCCTACAGCAATATTTAAATTAAACCCATCAAGAATCCATTGATTACTAGCGGGATAACACATCCTCAAGTTTTTAATATTTAAAACATCCCCAGGGAAACTAGTCATAAGGTGTAGCGAGGGGTGTTAATCCTTAATAAACTAATGGAATCTTGCTAAGTGAGATGGTAAATGCCACCTCAATGCCTAATTCAGCCCAGGCCAATTCGGCCTGCGATTTGGCAATGGGGAATGAGCCTCTACTTCGATCTCACCCAATCAGTAGCACAGAGGACTATGGGATTCAATTACCCGACTGGTTAAAAGCATGTATTGAAAAAGTTCCCCCAGGTCTAGGAGAGAGCTGCCCAACCGATTCGGAAGCTTTATTGGCAAATTCTTTCGATTTAGCTTTTAGGCTGCATAAGGGGCAATTTAGAGCTAGTGGCGACCCTTATATAATTCACCCGATTGCAGTAGCAGACTTATTAAAAGAAATTGGAGCTAGTCCGACTGTTATAGCTGCAGGTTTTCTTCACGATGCTGTAGAAGATACTGATCTCTCATTAGAGCAATTAAAAGAATTCTTTGGAGAAGAAGTCGCTGGCCTAGTCGAAGGTGTAACCAAATTAGGAGGAATACATTTTACAAATAGAACAGAAGCGCAGGCGGAAAACCTACGCAAAATGTTTCTTGCAATGGCAAGTGATATACGCGTTGTACTCGTAAAGCTGGCTGACAGATTACATAATATGAGAACTTTAGATTCTCTTCAGTCAGACAAACAACAACGTATTGCTCTTGAAACTAGAGAAATATATGCTCCATTAGCCAATCGACTTGGGATAGGTCGTTTTAAATGGGAATTGGAAGATCTGGCTTTTAAATTGCTTGAACCTGAAGCATATAGAGGGATCCAACAAGAAATTGTAACTAAAAGAAGTGAAAGAGAAAAGCGTCTAGGATTTACCGTCGAGTTACTAAAAGAGCGGCTTTCTTCTATAGGGCTTAATGAATTTGAGATTAGTGGTAGGCCAAAACATCTCTTTGGAATATGGAGCAAGATGCAACTTCAGCAAAAAGAATTTCACGAAATATATGACATAGCAGCTCTACGTATAATTGTTCCAAATCTTGAAACCTGTTATAGAGCTTTAGCAGTTGTACATGATACCTTCAGACCCATCCCTGGCCGATTCAAAGATTATATTGGGCTCCCAAAACCCAATGGATACCAATCACTTCATACAGTAGTGATTGGGAAGCATCGTCCAATTGAAATACAGATTAGGACGCCTGAAATGCATCAAATGGCGGAATACGGCATAGCTGCGCACTGGAAATACAAAGAAGGTGGTTCACCTGCCTTGGGCTCTACAGAAAGATTCAATTGGCTGCGGCAACTAATTGAATGGCAACAAGAAAGTGGTAATAATGATCATAATGACTATCTAGCATCAATTAAGGAGGATTTATTTGATGAAGAAGTTTTCGTTTTCACTCCTAAAGGTGATGTTGTAGGTCTAAGAAAAGGTTCGACTGCAATTGATTTCGCATATCGCATACACTCTGAAGTTGGAAACCACTGTCATGGAACACGTATCAATGATCGACTATGTCCCTTATCAACTGCACTAAAAAATGGTGACTTTGTCGAAGTTCTGACAAATAAAACAGCGCACCCAAGCCTTGATTGGCTTAATTTTGTAGCCACTCCTACTGCTAGAAATCGTATCAGACAATGGTATAAAAAAAGTCATCGCAATGAGACTATTGAGCGTGGCAAAAACCTTCTTGAACGTGACTTGGGTCGACAAGGGCTAGATACTCTTCTTAAGAGTGATGCTATGAATAAAGTTGCTGAAAGATGCAATTTAAAATCAACAGAAGATCTACTGGCTTCCCTTGGTTTTGGTGCAATTACTTTGCATCAAGTACTTAATCGCTTAAGAGAAGAGATAAAATTGCAAAATTTAGCACCTGAAGTACCAATATCAAACTCAGATATAGCAAAGCAACTTGCGAATCAACAAGAGACGGTTTATCTCAAGAAGTCTACTTCAGGAAATGCTGCAATTCTGGGAGTAGAAGGTCTAGATTATAAAATAGGTGGATGTTGTAACCCTCTGCCAGGAGAAGAAATCCTCGGAGCCGTGGCTTTAGGTAATCATGGAATTACTATTCATCGACAAAATTGTGTTAATATTAATTCTATACCTAACGAACGAAGACTACCTGTTAAATGGAATAAGGCTCATTTCATTCAAGAGCAAAGGTTTTCCACTCAATTACGCATTGAAGTGATAGATCGTGTAGGCGTGCTCAAAGATATTCTAATGAGACTTTCCGATAGTGGAATTAATGTCAGCGATGCGCGGGTACAAACTGCCTATGGCAAACCTGCTTGCATTGATCTAAGGATTGAATTAAAAGATTCAGATCAATTAAAAACCACCATGAACAAAATCCGTTCCATGGCAGATGTTATAGATATTGCGCGTACAGGAATGAATTAAACTGCTCTTTCAAAAAAGTGGCTTACGTTTTTTTAAAAAGAATTTCAGTACTGCATAGAAAGTTAATCCTGAAATAATGCCAGTTATTAAACCAACTATTGATGATCCAAGTAAGATTCTACTACTAAAAATTAATCCTTGATCCCACAATTCTTTTCTTGTTAAGTGATGGAAGGCCTTTAAATGATTACCTTCCCCAACAAAGACTTCACCAACTCTATAATTGAGCCAATAAAGGGGAAAATAAGTAAACGGATTACTAATCCAAGTTCCTGCTATTGCAAGCAAATGATTTGCTCTAAAAATAGTTGCCAAAAAAATACCAATCAGTGTTTGAAGTCCAAAGAATGGAAAGCACCCACTAAATACACCAACTGCCAAGCCACGTGCCCGCTTAGCAGGCGTCCCTTCTTGCTTCCAAAACCAAACAATAAGATCTCGGAATTTCTGCAGAATATTCAAAAAAATACTGCTCATGATATGACCAAGGTGATGCTAAACAAGAACAAGGATTTAATCGTAAAAACGTACGTAATTTTTAGGCAATGATCATGTGTTTACCAACTGAAGATACTATCGCAGCAATTGCATCTGCTGTATCTCCAGGAGAAGGAGGAATTGCTGTTATTCGAATCTCTGGAAAATTCTCCCAGAAAATTTGCAAACAAATAGTTTATATACCAGGCAACCAAGTCTGGAGCAGCCATCGCGTTGTCTATGGTCATGTAATCGATCAAGTAACTAAGAAGCAAATTGATGAGGTTCTAATATTGATTATGGAGTCCCCTAGAAGCTTTACTAGAGAAGATGTTGTAGAGATTCATTGTCATGGCGGATTGATTTCAGTTCACAGAATTATGGAACAAATCCTTTCTCAGCCAAATGTCAGAAGAGCTTTCCCTGGAGAGTTTAGTCAAAGGGCTGTGTTAAATGGTCGTCTCGATTTAACACAAGCTGAAGCAATTGATGATCTCATCAGTGCTAAGAGTCAAAAAGCGGCTGATCTTGCCCTTGCAGGGCTCAATGGTCATTTAAATAAAGAAATCAATTTGTACAGAGAAAAGCTATTAGATCAATTAAGTGAAATCGAAGCACGCATTGATTTCGAAGAAGACCTGCCTCCTCTGAACAAAGAAGAAGTAATAGCTAACATTGTCCAAATAAAAGATGCATTACAAAAACTAATAAGAGATGCTAGGCAAGGTTGTTATTTCCGCAATGGTTTAAAAGTTACCTTAATTGGATTACCGAATGTTGGAAAAAGTTCTATCTTAAATCTGCTGAGTAAGCAAGAAAAAGCAATCGTAACCTCTATTCCTGGCACAACACGAGATCTCTTAGAGAGTGAGATTATTTTAGATGGTATTCCTATTACACTCGTAGATACAGCAGGCATACGCAATACAAACGACGAAATAGAGATAGTCGGTATTGAAAGAAGTCAAAAAGCTTTACTCACCTCTGATATAGTTATATTGGTTTTTGACTTAAGCGTTGGCTGGAGCAAAGAATCAGAAGAATTGTCTAATCAAATTCCTGAACATATCCCAAAACTTATCGTAGGCAATAAAGCCGATATCTCGGTTACATCTGAGATAATCAATCCAGATATAATTTTTAGTGCTTTAACTGGCAAAGGAAAAAATGATTTAATTCAATCTTTATTATCACTTTGCGGAGTCAACAAAACTCATGATATTGAAATTGCATTAAATGAAAGGCAATTAGATCTAGTCACATCCACAGCTAACTGCCTCAATAAGACTCTAGAAGTTGCAAATCAAGACTTGCCATGGGATTTTTGGACTATTGACTTACGTGAGGCAATCCAAAGGTTAGGAGAACTAACAGGACATGAACTATCAGAGGCGTTACTAGATAAAATCTTCTCAAGATTTTGTATTGGTAAATAAAGTGCATTTGGAAACACCTGCTATTCATCATCTAATAGATCATTGGCTAAAGGAAGATCTTGGGAGGGGTGATCTAACACTGGTGGCCATTAATGAAAAGATTGTTACCGCCAAATGGATAGCAAAGCAAAGTGGTGTTTTTTGTAGTGGGCCTTTAGTCAGAAAAATATTTGAGCGGCTCAATACGGAAGTAGAAGTTCAATTACTCATATCAGAAGGCGAACAATTTCAAAATGGTCAAAAAATTTTAGATATTACTGGGCCAGCATCTGTACTATTAGCTGGTGAGCGAACAGCATTAAACATTGCTATGCATCTTTCAGGAATTGCAACAGCAACAGCAAAACTCGCCAGCGAACTCAAAGGGACCGGCGTGCGACTTGCTGACACTAGAAAAACCACTCCTGGACTGCGTGTCTTAGAGAAATATGCCATAAGATGCGGTGGCGGTGTAAATCACCGCATGGGGCTAGATGATGCAGCAATGCTCAAAGAAAATCACATTGCATGGAGCAATGGTATAGGCAATTCAATTAAAGCTCTCAGAAGTCAAATCCCATGGACAGCAAAAATTATCGTTGAAGTTGAGACTGCCCAGCAAGCTGAAGAATCAATTATAGAGGGTGCTGATGGAATATTGATAGATGAAATGTCGCCTGAAGATTTAAATCATCTAGTGCCGCGCTTGAGAAAATTATCTAAAGACCTAACTAACGTAAGACCTTCACAGATAATTATTGAAGCTTCAGGAATCAACCCATCTAAAATAAAAGATTATGCTCTAACAGGTATTGACCTAATATCTTGCAGTGCACCTATTACAAAAAGCACTTGGATTGATTTCAGTATGCGTTTCGATGATCAAACATTAAATCAATAATGAATAGTATTTACAGAACTCTAGAAAGCCAAATTACAACTGCAGTTACGCTTGCCTTTCCTGTATTAACAACTGATGCTCAGAGGAAAGGGGAGTACTTCAACCCTCAATTAGTTCCAGCATCAAAACCAGAGTTTGGTGACTTTCAAATCAATGGTGCTTTACCACTAGCAAAAATAATAAAACAATCACCAAGAGAAATTGCGGAAGCAATTATAAAACAATTAGAAAAAGACGATGATTTCAAAAAAATATGTATCGCCCCCAAAATCGCTGGTCCAGGCTTTATAAATTTAACCCTTACCAATAACTGTCTTGAGTCTGAAATTAGATCACGACTCAAAGATAGTCGTCTTGGTATCCCACTGGTAAATGCACAAGATGGTGCAGAAAAGCCAAAGCCTGTAGTAGTTGATTTCTCAAGTCCCAACATTGCTAAGGAGATGCATGTTGGTCATTTAAGATCAACAATTATAGGTGACTGTATTGCTCGTATTTTGGAATTCAGAGGGTACTCTGTCCTTCGTCTTAACCATGTTGGTGATTGGGGTACTCAATTCGGAATGTTAATTACATATCTAAAACTGGTAGCACCCGAAGCATTAGAAAAAGCTAATACTATTGATCTTGGAGACTTGGTAGTATTTTATAAAAAAGCAAAAGAACGTTTTGATGAAGACAAAGACTTTCAATTATCATCTCGAGAAGAAGTAGTTAAATTACAAAGCGGAGATCAAAAGAGTTTGCTTGCTTGGCAACTACTATGTAGTCAATCACGTAATGAATTTCAAAAAATCTATGATAGGCTTGATGTTTCTCTTACTGAACGAGGAGAATCTTTTTATAATTCCTATCTAAAAGATGTTGTTGAGGATCTAAGAAAAGAAAATTTGTTAGTGACTGATAATGGTGCAGAATGCGTTTTTCTGGAGGGAATAACTGGGAAAGGAGGTAAACCTTTACCAATAATTGTGCGAAAAAGCGATGGGGGGTTCAACTATGCCACAACTGATCTTGCTGCAATTAGATATAGACTAAAAGAGTTGCCAAAAGGAGATGGAGCAGGTCGAATAATTTATGTGACTGATGCAGGCCAATCAAATCATTTTTCCGGTGTTTTTCAAGTTGCACGTCGTGCTAATTGGCTCCCTAAACATTGTCGTGTTGAACATGTTCCTTTTGGTTTAGTGCAAGGTGAAGATGGTAAGAAATTAAAAACACGTTCTGGTACAACTGTACGTCTAAAAGACCTTTTAGATGAAGCAGTTAAACGAGCTAAAGGTGATTTAGAAAGACGTCTTAGAGAAGAAGGTCGTCATGAAAGTGAGGAATTCATTGAAAAAGTTTCAAGAACCATTGGCATAGCTGCTGTGAAATATGCAGATCTAAGTCAAAATAGAATCACTAATTACCAATTTAATTTTGACAGAATGCTTGCTTTGCAAGGGAATACCGCACCTTATTTGTTATATGCTTGCGTACGTATAAGAGGAATTAATCGCAAAGGAGGAAGTTTTAATAACTTAGAAGGAAAGCTTGTGTTCCATGAGCCCCAAGAATGGAGTTTAATACGAGAGCTATTAAAGTTTGACGAGGTAATTCTAGATTTCGAAAAAGACTTACTCCCTAATCGTCTATGTAACTATCTTTTTGAATTAAGTCAGGTTTTTAATAGATTTTATGATCAAATTCCTGTATTAAAAGCTAAAGAGCCATCAAGGTCTTCTCGTTTAATGCTATGTAGGCTTACAGCTGATACTCTCAAGCTAGGTTTAAGCCTTTTAGGAATACCAAGTTTAGAAAGAATGTAATGAAATTATTTGAATCCACTTTTTTTAAATTACCTAAGCCTCGTCCCGAGATAGTCAATATGGAGCCTTACTCTGCGCCACTAGAGGGTCGTAGAGGTATGCTCAGACTTGATTTCAATGAAAATACAATTGGTCCAAGTCCGAAAGTAATAGAAGCAATTCACAAATTGACTTCTGAAGAAATAGCCGTTTACCCCGAATACAATGGTCTACAAAAAGCTGTAGTTAATAACATAAACTCTTCAGAGTTTTGCAAACCAATCATCCCTCAACAAATTGGATTATTTAATGGTGTTGATGCAGCAATTCACGCCATATTTCATGCTTATGGGGATACAAGGAGTCAATGTATAACAACAACACCTACTTTTGGTTACTACAAGCCTTGTGCATCTATGCAAGGTATGAAAATTCTTGAATTTCCATACGAAGGTCTAGAGTTTCAATTTCCTTTTAATGCAATTTACCAATCACTAGTTGAATTAAAACCTAAAATAATGATGATATGCAATCCCAATAACCCTACAGGGACCATACTACCTGCGAAACAAATACTTGACCTTGCAAAGGCTTCTCCTCAAACATTAATAGTTATTGATGAACTTTATGCAGCTTTCTTAGGAGACAGTGTTTTACCACTAGTTAATTTTGAGACATCTCCAAACATTGTTGTACTGCGATCATTATCTAAAACTTCCGGTTTGGCAGGCTTGCGAATAGGTTTCGCTATTGGCAAGCAAGAAATTATAGATTATATCCTCCGTGTAACAGGTCCTTATGATATCAATAGCTTTGCTGTGGCAGCAGCCTTTGCGGCATTAAATGACCAAAAGTATATTGACAACTATGTCAAAGAAGTATTAAAAGCACGAGTGTGGATAAAAGACCAATTAACGTCTCATAATTATAGGCATCATATTAAGAGTGGTAATTACTTTTTGATCTGGCCAAAATCAAATGCAGCCAAAGTAGTATCATCTCTAAGAGATGAAAAAATATTGGTAAGAAGTATGCAGGGGAAGCAGCTCCTGGATGGATCCTTAAGAGTAAGTATTGGCACAACAGATCAAATGAAACAATTCTGGGAGACCTTTTTAAATAGTGATAGTCGTTAAGGCATTAAATGAACTGTTAGTGAATCAGGTATCTTGCTTTTCAGAGTAAAGCTTCTTCCAACCTCTTTAACTTGAACATCCTTAAGAGCATTTAAAAACGGCTCAATCCCCGTTAAATCACAATTTTTTAGGTTTTTGCCTCTTGCATATTGCACAGGTATCACAATCTTAGGCTTCAGATACTGAACTACTGCTGCAGCCTCTTTGCCGGAATAAACCTTAGAGCCTCCACCAACTGCGATTACTAAAACATCTGGTCTCCCAAAAAGTAATTTTTGCTGCAGTTTTAGTGGAGTCACACTCCCACCAAGGTGTATGAAATTAGTTCCATCTTGAACCCATTGCCAGGCAGTAGTAAAGCCATACCTCCTGCCTCCAAAGCGGTCATGAGGGGCTTGAACTCCTTCTATTTTTAAATCACGAACTCTATAGGACCCTGGTTCGGAAAAGAAAATTCCTTTCACATTTCTATTCCCTTCATCAGCCAATTCTGAACTTGCAAGCACTACGTCTGCTTGCAAGTTATTTAGTTTCTTCAATCCCTCAGCGCAACCAACTGTCTTAAAAGGGTTTAACAAAACTGAATAGCCACCTCCTTTAATTAAGAGAGCGCTATGACCATAACTAGTAATACGAATACGATCCGCTTTAACCGGTGCAATCGCTGTAAAAGTGAGAACAATCCCAAGAAAAGTCTTCTTAAATATTGATCCTGAGAGAAAGTGATTAAAAATCATGATTTCTTATTGATTCTGCTGAAGCTAAAAAATTGCTAAGTAATAAATGACCAGAGTCAGTGAGGACACTTTCCGGATGAAATTGAACTCCGTGAAGGCAAGGGTAATTCCTGTGACGAATCCCCATAATTGTCCCATCTTTTAGCCATGCTGTGACCTCCAGGCAATCAGGTAGATTTTTTTGATTGGCTATCAAGCTGTGATACCTAGTTGCAACAAAAGGATTAGGCATTTTTAAAAATACTCCTTCACCATTATGAAAAACTTTAGATGTCTTTCCATGCATAAGCTCTTTGGCTTGAATAATTTCACCTCCAAAAACCTGTGCAATCGCTTGATGACCTAAGCAAACCCCAAGGATAGGTACTTGAGAAGCAATTTCTCTAAGAATTTCTAAGCAAACACCTGATTGATTAGGGTCACCAGGACCTGGTGATAAAAGGATAGCTGCTGGATTTATACTTTTAACTTGAGAAATAGTTAGCGCATCATTACGTTCTACTCGAATATTTTGTGCTATTGGATGATCTAAAGCTAACTCGCCTAAATACTGAACAAGATTGAAAGTAAAGCTATCATAATTGTCAATAACTAAAAGCATTTATAAAACCTCAGAAATTTAAACGATCTAAAAGTTTAGGAAGTATTAAAAGAACAGCAACAAGCACTGAGCTAATGGAGGCAATGAGCACAGCAGCAGCTGAACAATCTTTTGCAATACGTGCTAAAGGATGAAAGCGTCTACCAATAGAAAGATCAACCACTGCTTCTATAGCCGTATTTAGTAGCTCTAAAACTAAAACAGATGCAATGGTAAGTACAAGTATCGCAAGATTATAAACAGGTAATTCAAGCCAAATGCTTAAGAAGCTAACAATACATGCAATAGCAACATGTATTCGAAAATTACGTTCACTCGAAAAACCATACTTAATACCTTGAGCGGCATATTGAAAACTAGCAGGCAAATCTTTCGCTATGAGCCACGAATCTCTTCTCAAGGGTCTTTTGGCATGACTAGTCAACTCTGTGACCTTTTCCCTTGCCAAATCTTCATTACTGGGATTCGTCAATTGTAAATGCCTCCTGAAGCAACAATTGAGGAAGTATCCTTGATTTTAAGGAGCTTGTCTTGAAAATTCAACATCTCATCAAGCCTCATCTCTGTTGGATGATCCCAACCCAATAAATGTAGAAGTCCATGAGTAACTAACCAACATAATTCTCTTGTCAAAGAATGTTTCTGCTCATTGGCTTGTTTATTTGCTGTTTGTACAGAAACAATAATATCGCCCAACTCAATACATTGTAATTGCGGGGAAAACAAACTATTCTTATCAAGTGTAGGAAAAGAAATTACATCTGTAACCTCATCTTTATGCCGCCACTGTTTATTGATCTTGATCATATCTTCATCATTAACAAGATGTAATCCAATACTAAATTGATTAACTTCTTTGACCAAGTTTGGGCAAAAGGTCAGATCATTAATGCGAATAAATTTAATCCAAGATTCTAACTTACTCAGCCAAATCTCCGAATCTATTAAAAGATCACTTTGCATTTTATTAGAATCTTTAAAACCATGAAATGCAAGTTCTAAATTAACTTCTGAAGGTATTTTCTTCTGTTTATACATATTATAAATCAGTTAGGGATTGTTGGCCTCCCAAGGGATGCAATCACTAAAATGAAAATCAGGAAGCCAAAGGCAGTAAGAGACAAGTGCCAGAGACTTTGACTACCCTTCCGCACCATATTCTTCATTGCTAGCTTAACAAAGCTTGGAGGTGGAGCCTTCTTTTCAGTAGAAGATCTTTGATTCATGAATTAATTCTCTAAAGTATTTTGAGCTTTTTCTATACCTTGTAATAAAAGTGACTGAATAAAGGAATCTATATTTCCGTTCATGACTCCCTCTATATCAGTGGACTCTTTAGCTGTTCGCAAATCTTTAACCATCTGATATGGATGAAAAACGTAATTACGAATTTGATTCCCCCATGCTGCTTCAACAATGTCTCCACGGATATCTGCTATTTCAGACGCTCGTTGTTCTTGCGCAACAACCATTAACTTTGCCTTGAGCAAAGTTAATGCCTTATCTTTATTTTGTAATTGAGAGCGTTCTTGAGTACAACGGACTGCTAAACCTGTGGGTACATGAAGAATACGGACTGCGGTTTCTACTTTATTAACATTTTGTCCTCCTGCCCCCCCAGATCGACTTGTAGTTACTTCTAAATCCTTTTCAGGAATATCTAATTGCACCTCATCTTCAAGTTTGGGCATTACCTCTACACCTGCAAAACTTGTTTGCCTTTTGCCATTTGCATTAAATGGAGAGATTCTGACCAACCTGTGTGTACCTTTTTCATGCTGTAAATAACCATATGCATAGCGCCCTTCAATCTCAATGGTCACACTCTTAATACCAGCCTCTTCCCCTTCAGAGAGCTCGTTAATACTTACTTTCATGTCATGGTCCTCTGCCCAGCGTGTATACATCCTTAGAAGCATTTGAGCCCAATCTTGAGCATCAGTTCCTCCTGCTCCAGCATTAATGGACAAAACTGCACCTTCGATATCATATGGACCGCTTAAAAGCCTTTCTAATTCCCAAAGATCAAGATCTGTTTTTAATTTAGCTAAGCCCTTAGTTGCAATAAGCAAAATCTCATCATCATGATCAAGTTCATATAGTTCTAAAGAAACTTGAGCATCCTCTAGTACTCCATTCCATTCAACTAATTTTGATAATTGCGCTTTCACATCATCAAGCTTCCTCATTTCTTTCTTCGCTTTTTGCTGGTCATTCCAAAACTCAGGCTGAGAAGCTATTTGTTCCAAATCTTTCTGCAGTGCATTCAATGCTGGAATGTCAAAGACAGTCCTGAGCATTGCTCAGGCGCTTAGTAAGCAAAGAGAGATCTCTCTTGAAATCTGACAAATCTTGCACTTCTAAAATCAATACAGACTTAAAGAAACTATAAGCATAGGGAACCTACATGGGATGATCTTCAGAGAATCATGATCACATGGCAAAAGTTGAAATCTACACGTGGCAGTATTGTCCATTCTGTATTCGTGCGAAGCAACTCCTTCACACAAAAGGAGTAACTTTTCAAGAATACCCAATTGATAAAGATGAAAACGGACGTAGGGAAATGACAGAAAGGGCTAATGGGCGATCTACGGTTCCTCAAATCTTTATTAATGAAAAAGGTATAGGGGGATGCGATGAACTCTATAAACTTGAAGAAAATAACGAATTAGATGCTCTGCTAAATCAATGAAACAACTTTTTGTTCTTGACCCCATAAAACAAATAAATCCAATTAAAGACTCTTCCGCCGCATTAATGGAAGCAGCTCATAAAGCATCTATAGAAGTTTGGGTGTGCACCCCATCAGATCTTCAAGCAAAAGGAGACAGAGCAGGAGTATTTGCAAGCCATGTGTGGCCTACTCCATGGATAAAAATTGATCCACCTCAAAATCTCTATTTGAATCAATTTGATTGCATTTGGATGCGTAAAGATCCTCCAGTCGATGAAGCTTTTTTATATGCAACTCATTTACTTGAAGTTGCCGAACGCGAAGGAGTTCTTGTTTTAAATAAACCATCCTCCCTGAGAGCATGGAATGAAAAACTTGGTGCCCTTAGATTTAGCAAATTAATGGCTCCCACACTAGTCGCAAGTAGAGTTCATGAATTAAAAGCTTTTGCCAAAGAGCAAGGTGAGGTAGTCCTTAAGCCATTAGGAGGGAAAGGTGGCCAAGGAGTGATTCGAATAGCAAATGAAGCAGAAGGGCTTGAAGCAATCTTAGAATTGGTTACATCACAAGAGACATTGCCAGTAATGATGCAGAAATTTCTGCCAAAAGTATTAGAAGGAGATAAAAGAATTTTGCTCGTGAATGGTATAGCGTATGGAGCAATTAATCGACGTCCAAAATTAGGAGATTTTCGAAGTAATCTTGCGTTAGGAGGTACAGCAGAAGCTACAGATTTATCTAAGCGGGAAAAAGAAATTTGTGAAGAACTGTCTCCTGCATTAAGAAATGAAGGTTTATTTTTCGTTGGAATAGATGTTATTGGCGGAATGTTAAGTGAAATCAATGTCACCAGTCCAACCGGTATTCGAGAAGTTGAAAGCCTTATGAATATCCCTCTAGCCGAAAGGGTTATCAATGAATTACTTAAAAGTTTTTCTTGAAAATTCAGCTTTAGATAAAATTTGATCTGCCATAACAGCCAATTTTATTCTAACTTCTTCTAACTCTTTCTCTACTATTGAGCCTCTTACAAGGCCTGCTCCTGCTATTAAATCCAATTTTAAACCTCGTAGATAACCACACCGAATAGCAACCCTAAATTCGCAATTGCCAGCAAGGTCAACCCATCCTACCGGGGCTGCATAATTTCCACGCTCAAACGACTCGAGTGCTCGTAACCATTTAACAGCATTTGTGCGTGGTAAGCCCGCGACTGCTGGTGTTGGATGCAATACCTCAGCTAATTGCAGTGGAAGGGTGGTGTGCGATATAGCAGTGATAGGTGTGTGCAAGTGCACTAAATGACCGTGCTTTGCTAATCGAGGGCTTCTTGATCTATAGGGCTTTAACCCATAATTGCTCATCTGGGTCAAAATCGAAGTCACAACAAGCTCGTGTTCTCTCAAATCTTTTTCTGAGCTTAGAAGAGCGTCTCCATCCTTTAACAATGCAGTTCCTGCTAGAGCATCCGTACTGATCTGGCCTTGCCGAACACTTAATAAGCGTTCTGGAGATGCACCAAAAAACGACTCGTTTTGAGACCGTTTCCAAAGAAATCGACAACTCCCTGGTTGTCGATTTCGAAGATTAGCCAAGAGCAACAATGGTTTTAATGGCTCTTGGAGAACAACAGATTTTTTTACTGCTAAAACTAATTTCTTTAACTCTCCAGAATTAACTATCTCAATACCCTTCTGTAGAGCAGAACGATAATTTTTTTGCCAATTCTGAGATATTGGAATACCGCCATTAGCCTGAGCAAATGAGGGGATTGTTGGATCAATATTTAAAACAACACTTTCACGCATCAACCATAGTTGTTCAGCACAGGTCCTTACATCAGCTGCATTAGAAATGACAGAGTTTAGCCGTAACCAAGTATGACCAGACTGTCTACTTAACTGCCAACTTGGCAAAATCGCTTGAACTGCAGGAATGATATTTGTATCAATTTTAATTTCAGAAGTTTGTTCGAAAAAGGTAAACGCAAGTAAAACTTTAGGCTTGGAATGAGAAGGGGTGTCAGGACTGCCATCTATTAACCGACCAAGAGTTTCATTGGAAAATCTTTGAGCTAACTCAAATCGTCTTGGGCCCACTAATTCAAAATTTTGACATTTACCAGCAGCAGCAATACAAAGTCCTGGAGTCCTATCCCACAAAAAGCTAAATTGTTGTTTATTTGCAATTACCGGTAATTGAACTAACGGGTCAACATCTTGAACTGATAAGGCCAAACTCAACACAAAGTCATCCGACCGCTTTTGCGACCAAGCTTTTAACGAAGCTTGCAAAAATTCACTGAAAGTTGGGTCACATTTCATACCTAATTAGGCACAGATCAACGAGACTGACCAAATGTATACACCGTTATTCAGACTAAAGGGAGGAAATCAAAAACCAATGCAAGATCAAAATGCTGTTGCATCACTTCACTCCTCCAAAAGAGAACAAAAAAAGCTCTGGAGAAAAGCAATCAAATGGCCTTTATATTCCGTAGCTGTGATGCCAGTGCTTTTGGCTGCAGGGTGGAAGTTAGGCAATGGAGAAATCATTCGTTTTGACCAATTTATAGGTTTTTTAGTGGCGTCAATTCTTTTATTGATATGGGAGAACCTGACCAATGATCTTTTTGATGCAGAAACTGGGGTCGATGAATTCAAGTTCCACTCTGTTGTAGCACTTACAGGGCGAAAAAAACTTGTTAGGAATGTGGCCTATTTCACACTGCTTTTAGGTCTTGTAATGATGTCAATACTAGCCATGAAAAGTGATCCCTCAGTTTTATTACTAGTGCTAGGAAGTTGTATTCTGGGATATTTATATCAAGGTCCTCCCTTTAGGCTCGGATATCAAGGCTTGGGAGAATCTTTGTGTTGGATTGCTTTTGGCCCCTTTGCTACAGCAGCAGCATTATTAGTACTTTCGCCTAATACATCCAATCAAGCTTCAATCCCATGGATTACAGCCACCATATTGGGCGCAGGCCCAGCACTAGCCACATCATTAGTCCTCTTTTGTGCACAGTTCCACCAAGTAAAAGAAGATGCTAAGCATGGCAAGAGAACCCTTTTAGTCAGGCTAGGTACTAAACAAGCAGCCACACTAGTGCCATGGATCATAATTGTTAGCCTTATTGTCGAATGGATACCGATCTTTTTAGGCCATTTCCCTATTACAGCTCTTTTTAGTGCAATAGCTCTTCCGTCAGCAATATCACTAATACGTTTACTGAAAGAAAATCACAACAATCAGCTCCTTCTCAGCGAAAGTAAATTTTTAGCATTACGTTTTCAAACCCTTAATGGTTTAGGGCTGAGCTTAGGAATTGCGATAGCACATCCGCTGGGCATTCACTTGGCCAACTCTCTGTAAAGGTATGTATGTCCTTGTATCTTTCAACTAAACCATTTTATTTTCAACTCTTGAGACCTCTAAAAACTTCTCAGGGTATTCTTGAGTCAAAATCAGGTTTTTTGATACAAATTCAAGATGACAATGCACATATTGGATGGGGCGAAGTCGCTCCAATAGAGAAATCAGAATTAAAAATCTGTGAATCAATATTGAAAGAGATTGGCAATTCGCCAACACGTAATCAACTTGAAAAGGATATCGGAAGTTGGCCAGGAACATTAGGATTTGGGATCGGAGCCGCCTTGGCAGAATTAGACTGTCTAATAGGTAGTCAATCCACTCAAGAATGGCTTCCATCACCAAAGTCGGCAATTCTATTACCAACTGATAAGTCTCCAATAGAAACATTGATGCCAATATTGAAAAGCAATAAAAATCAACAGCAAAAGTTAACTTTTAAGTGGAAGGTCGGTAATTATTCCAACGAAATTGAAAAGAAATTAATACATGACATCCTGGTTATCCTTCCAAACGAGTGCCGTCTAAGATTAGATGTGAATGGTGGATGGCAACGTGCACAAGCTATGGATTGGGTCAACAATTTATACCTAGAGCCTAAAATTGAATGGATAGAACAACCATTACCAGCAAATGATATTGCAGGGTTACAAGAGCTTTCTAAAAAAATGCCCATTGCCCTCGATGAATCACTCCTATCCACACCTTCGCTAAGAGGAACTTGGGACAGTTGGCAAATACGTAGACCAACACTTGAAGGTGATCCAAGACTCTTATTAAAGACAATGCATAAAGACAGTAGATATATAGCTATTAGCACATCTTTCGAGACTGGAATTGGTCTGCGTTGGGTAAATCACTTTGCAGGTCTGCAAGCAAAAGGAGCTACCCCAACCGCACCAGGAATGGCACCAGGCTGGTGTCCAGTTGATAATTTATTTAGTGCTAATCCAAAATTAGTATGGAAAGCAGCATGAACAATATAATCCGAATTACATGTGACCCTGAATTTGCCAAAGAATGTTCTACAAAAATTGATCATGCAATAATAGAAGAGGAATGGGTTCAGTTAACAACTAAATATAAACAAACAACTCATATTGCAAAGGAGTTGCTCCCAAAAGGTCCCGGAATAATTATGAACAGTGGAGGAAGTACACAAATATCTCATCAATGTCTACTACCAGTTAGTCATCTAAACCAATCGGCATTTGCTACGAAGAGATGGCTGGAAACACAAGAGATAAATCCTGCAAAGTGTTTCATTTTTCATACGCTACCAATACATCACGTAAGTGGATTGATGTCGTGGTGGCGTAGTCGTTGCTGGGGTTCACAGCAGATGTTCATCAAGCCTTCGATAATGAAAAATCCGCAAGAACTAATAGATGCTTGCAATCCTTTCTTGAAAAATAGGGAATTATCAAAAATAACATCCTTAGTACCGACTCAACTCAATCGATTATTACAATGCCCAGCTGGTATAACATGGCTTCAGTCATTCAATCTTATATGGATAGGCGGCGCACCAATATCGAAAAACCTAATTCATAATTCAAGAAATTTAGGTATTCGATTATCACCCTGCTATGGAGCGAGTGAAACAACAGCAATGGTGACTGCTCAAAGGCCTGACGACTTCCTTGCAGGTCAAACTAATTTGGGCAGGCCATTAATAGATGTTGAATTACGCATCGGAGAAAACAAACGCTTACAAATCAAAACACCAAGGTTAGTACATTCCTTTCTTCAAGAAGGAAAGATAGCGAAAATCACCTTAAATAATGGTTGGTGGGATTCGGGAGATTTTGCAGAGCTAATTAACTATAAAGGTAATAATCATTTGAGAATCATAGGAAGAGTTGATACTGCAATCCATTCAGGGGGAGAAACCATCTTCCCTGAAGTACTAAAGCATCGTTTACTTGATGCTTGTAAGAAAAATAATTTGCCAATTAAAGAGCTTTTATTTATACCAGTTCAGGATGCAGAGTGGGGAGAAAGATTGGTCTCCCTTGTACGTCTACAAGAAAATATCGATAAAAAACTCTTAGAAAATATTTTTAATAAACTTGAGCAACTGGTTGGGGAGTGGACTCCTTGCGAACGCCCTATGAATTGGTATATATGTCCAGAACTGAAAACTAATGAATGCGGTAAATGGGAAATACTAAAATGGAAATCTTGGGTAGAAAGTAAGAAGAAGAAAAAACAATGTTAAAAATCAAGGTAGTAACGAACAAATTTTAAAATCTAAAGCTCGTTAATCCAGTACTGATGCCTCTAACCAAGCTTTAATTGGACCAGATAATTCACAGGAAACTCTTGTTCTTGAATTAATAGCTTGATGATGCACTAGACCTTCAGCGACATATTCCGAGCCCCGCTTGAATTTAGTCAAAATTTGAAATCGACCTAAAGTTATTGTTTTAGGCAAAAGTTCGAGTTCAATATTGTCTCCGGTTCTGAGTGGTTTCCAAAAATCAGCAGAGCAGTGCACTACAGGAATTGCTATTAAAGGCTCATGAGTTTTATCGAGAATATTTGGAAAAATTTCAGATGCGTTAACTCCAAACCTATTTAGACTTTCTTCCCAAGCTTCATGACACCAACGAAAAATCTGATAAAAGTGAACAACTCCAGCGGAATCTGTTTCGCCAAAACGAACAACACGTTTAAGATGCAGCCAATCAGAAGAGAGCAAAGTATCTAAAATTTAGCGATCTACTGAACCCATGATCACATCAATTGAGCCAAGGATAGCCATAATATCCGCGACTTTTGCACCTTTAAGAATATGAGGGAGAACTTGCAAATTATTTAAATCTGCAGCTCTGATTTTAAATCTCCATGGAGTGACATCGTTTTTACCCTGAATAAATACACCAATTTCTCCTTTCCCAGACTCTAAACGCGTATAAAGTTCTCCATTAGGAATCTTAAAAGTTGGCGCAACTTTCTTAGCAAGATATTGGTAATCAAAACCTCCTAGGCTTCCACCTTTTCCTTCGAGTGTACGTGAAGCTTCTAGGTTCTCAGTAGGTCCTCCTGGAATCATGTCACATGCTTGCTTCAAAATCTTTAACGACTGTCTCATTTCCTCAATTCGGACTCGGTATCTAGCAAAACAATCACCTTCTTTCTCGCAGGCAATAGACCAATCAAAGTCGTCATAACACTCATAATGATCTACTTTGCGCAAGTCCCATGCAACTCCGGAAGCACGTAGCATAGGCCCAGAAAGGCTCCAGTTAATCGCATCTTCACGTGAAATAGCTCCTAACCCCTCTATTCGTCTGCGGAAAATTGGATTATTAGTTATCAATTTTTCATATTCATCAATCTTGGGGCCAAACCATTCGCAGAAATCCTTACATTTCTCAAGCCATCCCCAAGGAAGATCACAAGCAACACCGCCTATACGAAAATAATTATTGTTAATTAATCTTTGACCTGTAGCAGCCTCCCAAAGGTCATAAATCATTTCCCGTTCTCTAAAAATATAAAAGAAAGGGGTCTGAGCGCCTACATCAGCCAAAAAAGGACCCAGCCAGAGAAGATGATTGGCAATTCTATTAAGTTCAAGCATCAAGACTCTGATGTAACTAGCTCGCTTTGGTACAACAATGTTGGCCAACCGCTCTGGGGCATTAACCACAATTGCTTCATAAAACATCCCCGCCGCATAGTCCATCCGACTGACATATGGAACAAACATCACATTTGTTCGATTCTCAGCAATTTTCTCCATACCCCTATGGAGATAACCAATTACTGGCTCACAATCAATTACATCTTCACCATCAAGTGTGACTACTAAACGCAATACACCATGCATTGAAGGATGATGGGGGCCAAAATTGACCACCATTGGCTCTGTTCGCGTTTCAAGCTGCGACATGCGGCCTGTACTTAAAAGTAATACTTTGATATTAGGGAGCAGTCATGCAAGAAGAATCAAAAGTTGCCACTTCTAATTTCAATCACACACCTGTGCTTGCGAATGAGCTGATTCAATTAATAGCAAAACTACCCGAGAATCTAAAAGAACAAGGCTTAATGCTTGATGCAACTGTTGGTGGTGGAGGGCATTCTTCCTTAGTGCTAAAGGAATTTCCGAGCATCAGTGTTATTGGACTTGATCAAGATCCAGAAGCAATAAAAGCTGCTTCTCAAAAGCTAAAAATTTATAAAAATAGAGCAAAAGTTAACAATATTAACTTTGCCAACTTCAATTCAGCTGAAAAATTTTGCGCGGTTTTCGCAGATCTAGGAGTCAGTAGTCCTCAATTAGATGAAGCAACAAGAGGATTTAGTTTTCAAAAAGATGGTCCATTAGATATGAGAATGAATCCGTTTGAGGGGATTACTGCTGCAGACTTAATTGATGACTTAAGTGAAAGAGATTTAGCAGATATAATCTTTAAGTATGGTGAAGAAAAGCTATCGAGAAGAATTGCAAAAAAAATCAAAGATGACTTAGCGAATAAAGGAGCTTATTCAGGCACAAAATCATTAGCATATGCAATATCAGGCTGTTACCCACAAAAATTAAGGCATAGACGAATTCATCCTGCTACTAAAACTTTTCAAGCGCTAAGAATCGCTATTAATAAAGAATTAGATGTTCTTTCCTTGCTTCTAAAGAAGGCACCAGAATGGATTTTACCGGGCGGTATTTTTGCCATTATTAGCTTCCACTCTCTTGAAGACAGATTGGTAAAGCATGCATTTAAAAATGATGATCGGCTAGACATACTTACACGTAAACCAATACTCGCAAGCAACCAAGAAATATCATTGAATCCAAGAAGTCGTAGTGCTAAATTACGAATTTCTCAGAAAATATAGTCGGTCAACACCTCAATTGCTTAATGACTTCTGAAATGATACTAATAGCCTTATTAATTTCTTCCATAGTTGTTTCTCTTCCTAAGCTTAATCTTAAAGAAGATTCAGCTTCAATAGAGTTTCTACCAAGTGCTCTTAAGACATGGGAAGGCGAGCCATTACTACAGGCAGATGAACTGCTACAATTGATAAATCGCCGCAATTCTTTATGCAATTTTCTTCCATTTACTCTTAATACTGTAAAGTTAAGATTATGAGGAAGACGCTCTATTAATGATCCATTTAAAAGCAAGTCTGGTATATCTTTTTTCAAGCCATTCCATAACTGATTTCTCAAAGAAGATAGCTTTAAAGAATTTTCTTTTTGCTCTTTATACGCTATCTCGGCCGCTTTGGCTAAGCCTATTACTAATGGCACAGGTATAGTTCCTGGCCTTAGATTTTGCTCTTGATCACCACCCCAAAGCAAAGGTTGTATAGGCATATCTTTGTTAATAATTAATGCACCTATACCTTTTGGACCATAGATCTTATGACCACTCAAACTAAATAAATCAACTCCTAATCTATCTAGTTTTATTGGTAAATGGCCAAACGCTTGAGCACCATCACTATGCAGAGAAGCTCCATATTTACTACATAATGACGCTATTTTAGGAATGGGTTGAATTACACCTATTTCATTATTTGCGGCCATTATACTTACCATAAATGTATCATCTTCAAATGCATCTTCTAATTTTTCTAAATCAATTAAGCCATCGGATTTAGTAGATAATTGAGTAACACTAAAGCCCTCTCTATGAAGTTGTAAAATAGGGTCAAGAATTGAATTGTGCTCAGTTTTAAGTGTAATCAAATGGCCAGGCTTACCATTCTTCAAAGCTTCTGCTCGTGCATGACCTAGCAAAGCTAAATTATTAGATTCTGTAGCTCCACTAGTAAAGACAACCAATTCAGGAGACACTCCTAGGATGGACGCTAACGTTTCGCGAGCATTAGATATAGCGGCTGATGCATAAATGCCTGCGCGATTCTGTCTATTGGATGGGTTACCCCAAAAGGCCTCCCAATAGGGCTCCATGGCTTTAAGAACCAAAGGAGAACAAGGGGTTGTGGATTGATAGTCGAAGTCCAGTGGTTTTTCCGGCATGACCCCCCTCGTGAAAATCACTACAACATCAATATCCTGAGTGATATCGCTTCTAGATTCTCTACAAGTCTTAATTCTTGAATTTATGAGTGAATCACAAAAATCCGAATTAGATGTGCTTAAGCAGCCTCGCATCTTATTGGTCGATGACGAACCTGGCATGAGAAATGCTGTCCAAGCTTATCTAGAAGATGAGGGGTTCGATGTATCAACAGCCATTGATGGTGAAGAAGGCTGGCAAAAAGCTCAACAAACCATCCCTGACGTGATTATCAGTGACGTCATGATGCCTCGTTGTGACGGTTATACACTTCTTAAAAGACTACGGGAAGATGAAAGGCTTGGAGGGACACCAGTAATCTTTTTGACTGCCAAAGGCATGACCATTGACAGAACGCAAGGATACCAAGCTGGAGTTGATGACTACATTCCAAAGCCTTTTGACCCAGATGAATTAATTGCTCGTGTAAAAAATGTAGTTAAAAGACAAGAGAGGTTATTAACTGAAGCTGCAAGGTTTGCAGATACTGATGTAAGTCAAATGGCTAAACAAATCACTGAAATTCGCTCAATGCTTACGCAAGGAGATGCTAGCAATTCTAAAAAAGACTCAACAATTCCCAATTTCACTCCTAGGGAAGAGAGCGTTCTCCAACTTGTAGCAGAAGGGCTAATGAATAAGGAAATAGCAAGAAAACTTGAAACTTCAATTAGGAATGTAGAAAAATATGTAAGTAGATTATTTATCAAAACTGGCACATCAAGTAGAACAGAACTTGTTAGATATGCCCTGGAGAATAATCTTGTGACCTGAAAATTATTATCAAATTGATCTAGTCAGTAGAATTTAAATATAAAAAACAATTGCACTCATCCTTTTCTAAATTCAATTAATTGAGAAAAATAGAATGGCGCCTGGTTTAATTTCTTACGAAAAACTTTAAAGCCATTGTTCTCTGCAGCTTTGATGATTCCTGATTCACGCAAAATATAAGCTCTTGTTGTCTTGCTAGGACCAGGAAAAAACTGACCAATGGTTTTCAATATTGCAAGCAATGGGGTATAAGGGGCAAAACTAACTATCAACTTTTCCTTACTGAGAGAACAAAGGTGTTGGACCATTTCTTCAGCTGCCTTTTGAGGGTAATGAATAAAAACATCTAGGCAAATAACAGTATGGAAAGACCCTTTAAGGCTCTCAAGATCAGAAGTATTGAAACTAATTTTATCCAAATCAAAACCTGCAAATTTTGTGCGACGTTTCGTTTCTTGAACCATTGAATCAGAAATATCACTAGCAGCAATTGAACCAGCACCTAATGAAAGCAATGGCAGAGAAAGACTTCCGACACCGCAGCCAGCATCACAAAAACTCATTGAACTCAAATCTCCTGATTCTTTGATCCAAGACAACACATCATCAACCGTTTTTTGATGACCTATTCGAATATTGCGTTGTACCTTGTTCACATCTTCACTTTCACTATAAATACGATTCCACCTATCAAATCCAGTCCCATTAAAATATTTGACCACATCCTCTTTTTCAGCCTGTTTCAGCTGGCTCTGACTCTCATTACTCATAGAAATAACTTACTACGGTAGTAGATCCTACTTTGCATGATTCCAAGTGAGTTGCTCTGACGCAGAATCTAAATGCCATCTCAAAAGTTGATTCAAGGATTTTCCAACAATAAAGTCTTGAATGGTTTTCCCTCTTCCTAAGGCAACTCGACCAGAAACAGTAGTTGCCCAAATAGAAGTTGAAAATTGCTTTGTCCATTTAGCCATCCGAATACATGCTTCTAATAAAGGCAAAGTAGTCCCAGCTAAAGTTCCATCCTCAAGTTTGCAAACATTATCGTTCACATTTAATGGTTTCTCCCCCCAGAAGAACTTTTCTCCAGAAAGGCCATAAGGACTTAAAGCATCACTAACTAAAAAAATCTTATCTGGAACCAACTTTTGAATAATTTGTATAACTTTAGGATCTACGTGAATACCATCAGCTATTAAACCAATAGCTATTTCACCATTGATCATAGCCTCAACTAATGGACCAGGAAATCTGTGATGAATCCCTGGCATGGCATTGAAAGCATGTGTAATCATGCTTACACCTTGTTGAAATGCCCTAGAACTAATATCCGAATTTGCAGCAGAATGACCTAAAGAAACAATGATTCCAAGCCGCCTAAGCTCTTTAATAACCTCATCAGCTCTAGGTAATTCAGGAGCAAGAGTAACTAAAGCTATATCTTCCTCATATCCCTCAATAATTTTTTCTAAGTTCTCAAGAGTTGGACTAAGTAAATAATTGGAGTTATGTGCCCCAAAATATTCTTTTGATAAGAAAGGACCTTCAAGATGAGCACCGAGAATTTTACAAGCTTGAGAGCTATGGGACTTTCTTGCTTGATGCAAAACCTCTAAAGAATTCCTTATTTGACTAATTTCACTAGTTACCAATGTTGGGCAAATTGCATCCACACCTTCGAGCCAAAGTTTATCTAGTAGATTAAAAAGTGTTGAAACCTTTTTACCACTGAGCTGATTAAATTCAATCCCAAGACCTCCATTAATTTGAAGATCAATCGCCATGGGACTTAACCAATCGCCATCCCAGCTAATGCAGCTTTCACGGCTAGACGTAAGCGGCATTAAATCAATGGAGTGAACAATACTTTCTTGATCAACTAAAATTGACCAAAGAGCTCTTTCTTTAATTGAAGAAGGCGATGGAAGCCGAATATTGTTAATCCTATACATAATGAAGATTGCATTACTCTTTCAAAGTTAATGCGCGATTAGTTAGCTCTAGTCATTATTAATAATGAACCATGCTTCCAGAAACTTGTCTTCCGAAGATGCTGAGCAAAAAGCACTTGTAGCTGTTGTGATGGGCAGCGATTCAGATTTGCCAACATTGGAGCCTGCAATAAGTTTATTAGAAGAATTGCAAATCGACATTGATGTGCGGATCCTATCCGCACATAGGACACCTGGAGAGATGATTGATTTTGCAAAGAAATCAGAATCAATAGGATTAAAGGTAATTATTGCTGGAGCAGGAGGAGCTGCTCATTTACCTGGGATGATTGCATCTCTTACAACAGTTCCAGTGGTAGGAGTACCAGTAAGCACTCAATCTTTATCTGGTGTTGACTCTTTATATTCCATTGTGCAGATGCCTAAAGGTATCCCTGTGGCAACAGTAGCCATAGGAGGTGGGCTAAATGCAGGTTTGCTAGCGGCGCAAATTTTAAGTACCAACGATAAAGCCCTTCAAATAAAAATTGCCGCTTATCGAAAAAAATTACATGCGATGGTAGTAAATAAAGATAAAAAATTAAATGAATTAGGAGTCAAAAAATATATTTCTAATATGTAATTAATCTTATAAGTATAATTCTTAAAATACTTTCATCTCTCTTAATTTGTTAATGACCTCCTCTACACAATCATCTAAATTTTGAGTACCTGTAGGAATTTTCAATTCAGGAGATAATGGCTCTTCATAAGGGCTTGAAATACCTGTGAAGTCTTTAATCTCACCCTTCCTCGCCTTCGAATACAAACCTTTTGTATCACGCTCTTCACAAACTTTCAAATCAGCTGTACAAAAAATTTCAACAAAGTCTCCTGTGTCTACAAGCTCTCTAGCTTTATTTCTATCAGAGCGAAATGGTGAAACAAAAGCAGTCAAAACAATTATTCCCGCGTCAAGAAAAAGTTTTGAAACCTCACTTATTCGACGAATATTTTCTTCTCTATCTGAATTAGAAAAGCCAAGATCTTTGCATAATCCATGACGAATATTGTCACCATCAAGTACATATGTAGCAAATCCTTTTTCAAACAAAGCAGAATTAACCGCGTTAGCCAAAGTGCTTTTACCAGAACCAGATAAGCCTGTAAACCAGAGAATGACACTCCTATGGGCTCTTTGACTGAAAATCGCCTCTCTAGTTACTGAAGCGTTGTGCCAAACAATATTTTTAGCTTTTGAGGCTAGGCCTTCTTCTGAAGCGGAAGTCATAAATATTTTGAAACTTCCAACCATTCTCTCGTTGAATAGGTCAAAAATAAAATTCAACCCCCAGATTTTTTAGGTTGATAACCCTCTTTCTCTAAAATATTTAAGGCAATGATGACTTGATCTCCTTGTAATTCAAGCAAACCTTCTTTAAAAGTTCCACCAGTTCCGCATTTTGCCTTAAGAACTTTTAAAAGCTTCTTTGATTCAAGCTCTCCTATATCAAGTCCAGTAATCACAGTGACAGTTTTCCCTCCTTTACCTACACGAGTTTTTTGTACTCGAACTGGTAATTCAGCCTTAGACTGAGTTTTATATGAATTATGAGAGACCTTTTTTTCTGAAGTATTCTCAAATTCACGCCAACTTCCTTTTGGCATTTTGTAAATGAGCAATTTAATCTCTATTTTCGGACTTTTCTGGTGACAAGCACGATCCCTTCACAACCCAAAGATATTGATCTTGTGACAAGTGCTCGCCCATCCGCTTCAGGTCGTTTCGGCAAATTTGGTGGGCAATATGTACCCGAGACACTGATACCAGCATTATTAGATTTAGAAAATCAAGCTAAGGAGGCTTGGAAAGATTCATCTTTCACCAAAGAACTAAGTCATTTACTAAAAACTTATGTAGGTCGGTCAACGCCTTTATATGAAGCACAAAGGTTGACTGATCACTACGCAAGGGAAGAAGGGGGGGCAAGAATTTGGTTAAAAAGAGAAGATTTGAATCATACGGGTGCTCATAAAATCAATAATGCCCTAGGGCAAGCCCTTTTAGCATTAAGGATGGGGAAAAAGCGCATCATTGCAGAAACAGGCGCAGGTCAGCATGGCGTGGCAACGGCAACAGTATGTGCTCGGTTTGGACTGGAATGCATTATCTATATGGGCAAACAAGATATGGAGCGACAAGCCTTAAATGTCTTTCGTATGCAACTCCTAGGAGCCAACGTTAGACCAGTCACCTCAGGATCAGCAACACTAAAGGATGCAACAAGCGAAGCTATTAGAGATTGGGTTACAAATGTTGAAACGACGCATTACATTCTTGGGTCAGTCGCTGGTCCACATCCATATCCAATGCTTGTTAGAGATTTTCACTCTGTGATTGGGGAAGAAACCAAAAAACAATGTCAAGAAGCTTTTGGACGCTCTCCCGATTTGGTTATGGCCTGTGTAGGAGGTGGTTCTAATGCTATGGGGTTGTTTCATACATTTGTCCAAGACAGGTCTGTAAGAATGATTGGTGTTGAAGCTGCAGGTGAAGGCGTTGACACACCGCGGCATGCTGCAACTATCACTCAAGGAAGTATTGGCGTACTGCATGGTGCAATGAGCTTGCTTCTGCAAGATAAAGATGGTCAAGTTCAAGAAGCTCATTCAATTAGCGCAGGTCTTGATTACCCTGGAGTCGGTCCTGAACATAGTTATCTCAAGGAAATAGGGCGTGCAGAATATGTTGCGGTAACAGATGCAGAAGCCTTGAAAGCTCTTCAGCTAGTAAGTCAATTAGAAGGAATTATTCCAGCATTAGAAACTTCCCATGCATTTGCATGGTTAGAAAAGCTTTGCCCTACTCTTCCCCCAGGTACCGAATTAGTAATCAATTGCTCAGGGAGAGGCGATAAGGATGTTAATACTGTTGCAGAAAAAATTGGCTCTCAACTTTGATGAATAATTACTCATTACACCATTTCAATATCTAGGAATCGATCTGTCTACATCTTCACTCCATGCATCAATGCCTCCAAGAAGATTCCATACTTCACAGTTACAACCTTGTTCGATCATCCAACATCCAAAGTTCCAACTTCTGATGCCTGAATGGCAAAAAATCACCACAGATTGATCACTAGATAGTCTAGACAAGAATTCAACTGCTACTTCGCCCATTCTGCTTAATGGCAAATACTCAACTTTATGGGGTAAATTTGCAATTTCAATTTCGTTGTCTTCACGAACATCTACCAAAACCGGCTTCTCTGGTTCATCTCTTAACCATTTATCCAAATCTATTGCAGTGATATTTCTTGGAACTTTCTGATTCATTTCGTTATTAAGGTCAACTAGAAAGAGATTAAAGGCTTATAAGAAAGAAGAACTAAACATTTACCTAAGTATGAAGGCTCGCCCCTTCCTTATTGGATTCAGTTTAGTAGTCCTAATATTTTTGATCATATTCTATGGAATCAAGAGACAATCCTCTCTTAGAAGTCCAACCAATATAAAAGCTGATTTCTTAGAAATCCCAAAAGCAGCTAAGTACTTACCAAAAGAAGCTCCTTTAACAATTCATTTAAATGTAGACCCAATTCAATTCCCAAGTTATATAGAGGCGGCAAGCACGCAGAAAAATAGCATTAAAGCCAACCATAAAGCGACTCAACTGAGGGATGGACTGTTCGCACTGGCAGGACTAGACTTTGATAATGATTTATCAGAATGGATAGAGCCTAGGTTGAGTTTATCTATACTTGAAACTTCTACAGAAAAAGTGGATTGGATTCTTGCACTAGAAAGCAAAAGTGATTTTAATTTGAATGATTTTATTGAGAATTATTGGAGAAAAAAATCACTAAATGAGACTATAGTGAACAATGAAAACTATAATAATATTACTATAAATTCTGGATACAAACAACCACTTGGGGAAAATATAACTCAATTAGCAACTGCTTTAGTAGAAGATAATTTAATACTGATTAGCCCAAACATAGATGTCATTAAAAATAGTATTGATACTTCCATAAAATCAGTAGATAGTCAATTCGACGACGATTACTTAAGAAGACAGATTGAAAATCTTGACGAGGGGATTGGCATGGTATATGCATCTAAAAAAGGTATAGATGAATGGTTAGGAATCCCTTTAGAAATTACCAGTACAATTAATTATGATAAACTAATAGCATCATTTAAAATTGATAAGTCGGATTTACTAATTGATAGTATATTCCTCCTGAATGAGAAGGTTCTGCCCCCATTTGAAAATGAATATCAAGATTGGAAATACCTTATCAATAAAACCAAGGGAGAGGTCAAAGACATTGCAGTAATAAATGATCCGTTTAAATTAATCAATGAAGATAACGAAGATCCTTTATCTAAATTGATAGGTCCTATTTTTAGAAACTATATTGATAAAAACAATAATCAAGCTTTAAGATTAATAGCAGATTCCAGAAAAGGTCCATTTGTTTGGTTGAACAAGGAAAATGGCTGGGTAGTAGGTACAAATGATGCTGCTAAAGAGAGTGAAGTAAATGAAACACTTTTAGAGGAAAACTATACAAGAACTTCTCTATCTTTAGGCAGTCAGGATATAGAAGTGTGGTCTAAAATGCTGATTAATAATTTTGATACATATAACAAATTAAAAACAGAAATTCCAATCATTCTTTATAAAGGTAATGAATCAAATTGGTGGAGCAAAGAAGCTAATGCTCTTCAAGAGAGAAGTGAAGGGGAAGAGATACTGTTAAGTCCTCAAATCAAAAGATTTCAAGAGTTGGTAATAAAGAATAATTATGTATTCCATCAAATTTTCCTAGGCAGTAATACAGCTCAAAATGAATTAAAAGCATGGAAACCGTGGGTGCTTTTTCAAGCTTTCATAGGTCATTCTTTACAATCAAATTTAAAAGGTGTAGGTATAGCAATATTAATACCAGACGATAACCACCCTCAGAGAATTCATATCCAGGGAATGCTTGCAATGGGTTAAGAGTACTTTCGTACCGTTTTAACAGAAAGAACTAATCAAAGTTCAAAGCCCAAAGAAATCTAATCATCTAAGGGAATGAAGCTGCTTTTGACCAGTGGAAATAATTTCTCTCTAGAAATGATCTTTGGTACTTTTCTAAGAAGTTGATATTTGGAAGTATGTTTATAAAGGAGATTTATTCAGGCAACTAGTCATAGACAATATGAAAGAGCAAAAGAGTATTGCTTTAAAACCAGGTCTGGAAGGAGTACCTGTTACTCAGTCTGCCATCTGCGACATTAATGGGCATGAAGGAGAATTGAAATATAGAGGGTTCTTAATTGAAGAGCTAGCAGCCAAAAGTAGTTTTCTAGAAACCACATACCTTCTGATATGGGGTGAACTGCCCAATTCAGATCAACTCAAAAATTTTGAAAAAGAAGTACAAATGCATCGCAGACTTAGCTTTCGAGTTAGGGATATGATGAAATGCTTCCCAGAGTCTGGTCATCCTATGGATGCACTTCAATCAAGTGCTGCATCTCTAGGTCTTTTTTATTCCAGGCGAGCAATTGATGATCCGAAATATATTTACGATGCCGTAGTGCGCCTAATTGCAAAGATTCCAACAATGGTTGCTGCTTTCCAATTAATCCGGAAAGGTCAAGACCCTATACAGCCCAAAGATAATTTGCCTTATTCTTCGAATTTTCTTTACATGCTTACTGAGCAAGAGCCTGACCCACTTGCAGCAAGGATATTTGATCGTTGTTTAATTTTGCATGCAGAGCATAGTCTTAATGCAAGTACTTTTAGTGCACGTGTGACTGCTAGCACCCTTACAGATCCATATGCGGTTATCGCTTCTGCTGTAGGAACTCTCGCAGGCCCTTTGCATGGTGGGGCAAATGAAGATGTAATAGCAATGCTTGAAGAGATCAAGACACCTCAAAACGCAGGACCTTATTTAGACAAGGCAATTAAAAGCAAAAGTAAAATAATGGGTTTTGGTCATCGTGAATACAAAGTAAAAGACCCTCGGGCTAGTCTTTTACAAGGTTTTGCCGAAGAATTATTTGCAAGGTTTGGCAAAGATGAAATGTATGAAGTTGCAAAAGCTGTAGAAAGAGAAGCCAGTCCTAGACTTGGGCCAAAGGGTATTTATCCAAATGTTGACTTTTATTCTGGACTGGTTTATCGAAAACTAGGGATTCCCAAAGATCTATTTACTCCTATTTTTGCCATCTCAAGAGTTGCTGGTTGGCTTGCTCATTGGAGAGAGCAGCTTAGTGCCAATAGAATCTTCAGACCAACACAGATTTATACAGGTCAAAAAGAAAGGTCATGGATTCCACTAGAAGATAGACCCAGCTCTGAATACGACTAAATTTAAATGGAAGTCTTAAAAAGCAATGTTCACTAACCTTCAGATAGATCTAGGAACTTTAGTGAATTCAGGATTAGACCTTGAATTGAGCTTCAACAATCTTCTTAAAGGATTTGGTCTGTCACAAGAGCTAGCTCATGTGCTTTGGCTGCCACTTCCAATGCTTTTAGTTTTAACTTCTGCATTGATTGGTGTACTAGTAACAGTTTGGCTTGAAAGGAAAATTTCAGCAGCAGCACAACAACGAATTGGCCCCGAATATGCGGGGGCTTTGGGCATTCTTCAACCTATGGCTGATGGCTTAAAGCTACTTGTTAAAGAAGACATAATACCCGCCAAAGCAGACAGCACTCTTTTCACATTAGGTCCAATTTTAGTATTAGTCCCTGTAATACTCTCTTGGTTAATTGTTCCTTTTGGGCAAAATCTACTTATTAGTAATGTTGGCATAGGTATCTTCTTATGGATAGCTCTCAGCAGTATTCAACCAATTGGATTACTAATGAGTGGTTATGCATCTAATAACAAATATTCATTATTAGGAGGCTTAAGAGCAGCTGCTCAATCAATTAGTTATGAAATCCCTCTAGCTCTATCAGTCTTAGCGGTAGTTATGATGAGTAATTCTTTAAGTACAATCGATATTGTTAATCAACAAAATAGTTTTGGATTTTTAAGTTGGAATATTTGGAGACAACCCGTTGGCTTTCTAATTTTCTGGATATGTGCTCTAGCGGAATGTGAACGCCTTCCTTTTGATCTTCCTGAAGCAGAAGAGGAGCTTGTCGCGGGTTATCAAACTGAATACGCAGGTATGAAATTTGCTCTTTTCTATCTTGGTAGCTATATAAATCTTGTTTTATCAGCATTATTAGTATCAGTTCTTTATTTAGGAGGTTGGGGCTTTCCTATTCCTGTGGAATGGATGACACAATTATTTGGTCAAAGTCTTAACACGCCTTTAGTCCAAGTTTTTACAGGTACTCTAGGCATTGTAATGACGGTATTAAAGACATATTTATTGGTTTTCTTAGCAATCTTGCTTAGATGGACTACTCCCAGAGTTCGTATTGATCAATTATTGGACTTAGGTTGGAAATTCTTGCTACCAATTGGACTAGTAAATTTACTTTTTACGGCTGGGCTAAAACTTGCATTTCCTATTGCATTTGGGGGTTAATCAAAAAGGTAACAACATTAGGCAGCAATCCAATAATAATTTAAATAAGCAGTAATACCTATGAGGTTGAAAGGACTAGTAAAATTTATACAGGCCTTAATACACGCTTACGCAAGAGTCAAATGGCTGGGTTCTTTCAACAAATAACTGAATACACCAAAAATGCCTTTAGTGCTGGGAAGTACTTGATACAAGGACTTTCGGTGACTTTCGATCACATGGGACGAAGGCCAATAACTGTTCAATATCCATATGAGAAACTTATCCCCTCGGAAAGATATCGCGGAAGAATTCATTATGAATTTGATAAATGCATAGCCTGTGAAGTTTGCGTCAGGGTATGCCCAATTAATCTTCCTGTCGTTGACTGGGTAATGAATAAAGAAACAAAAAAGAAAGAGTTAAGAAATTATTCCATTGATTTCGGAGTATGCATTTTTTGTGGAAATTGCGTTGAATATTGCCCAACTAATTGTCTTTCAATGACTGAAGAATATGAATTAGCATCATTTGATAGACATAGCTTAAACTTTGACAATGTTGCCTTAGGTAGATTACCCACAAGTGTCACTACCGATCCATCTGTGAAGCCCCTTAGAGAATTTGCTTATCTTCCTGAAAAAATAATGGATCCCCACGATCTCAAGCCAAGCGAAGCTAGAGCTGGAAAATTACCTTCGCAAGTTTTAGAATTAATGAATCAAGAAGCAAATAAACAAGAATTAAGCAACACAGAACCAACTAAATCAAAAAAGATGGGGGAAGGCTAATGACAATTGCTGGAAGCACTGAGCAACTCTGTTTTCTTATTCTTGGACTAATAGTTATAGGAGGATCAATAGGTGTGGTATTGCTAAATAACATAGTTTATTCAGCATTCCTCTTAGGAGGAGTCTTTATGGGTGTAGCTGGGTTATATCTTTTGTTAAATGCAAGTTTTGTTGCAGCAGCTCAAGTTCTTGTATATGTAGGAGCTGTAAATGTTCTGATACTTTTTGCAATTATGCTAGTTAATAAAAAAGAAGAGCTTAAGCCAATTAAGTCATTGCAAATTAGAAAGCTACTTTCTGCAGGTGTTTGCGGTGGTTTGTTAATCTTATTATTTAGAGTGGATTTAACAACCAATTGGGCAACCCCTGGACCTCCCGCAATAGGGGAACTATCAACTGAAAGAATTGGTGAACATTTATTTAGCGATTATTTATTACCATTTGAGCTAGCTTCAGTACTTTTACTAATGGCAATGATAGGAGCAATTGTTTTAGCCAGAAGAGATGTTTTAATCAGTGATGTTGGTACAGGCGACTCTGTAAATCAAAATCTTATTGAAAAAGCAAATGATCCAATTTTAATTGACCAAACTTCTAAATAATAATGAATAACTCTGCACCAATTCCATTAGAAGGTTACCTTATAATTGCCTCAATTCTTTTTTGCATAGGCGTTTGGGGCCTTATAAATAGTCGTAATGCTGTAAGAGTACTTATGAGCATAGAACTAATGCTTAATGCTGTAAATATTAATCTAATGGCTTTCTCGTCTTATATAGATGGTAATCTTATAAGAGGTCAAGTTTTTACTGTTTTTGTGATTACTGTGGCTGCAGCGGAAGCTGCAGTAGGACTGGCAATATTAATATCCTTATATAGAAATAGAACAACCGTAGATATGGAAAGTTTTAACTTACTAAAATGGTAAATAATTACTAAATATGCAACTAGATTTAGTCTGGATAATATATAAATCAAATAGTAATTTAGCGCAGGAAGAGTCTTCTAATTGCTCAGAAAAATTGCAATCAATTGGTATAAAAGTTAAAACCTTTGAAAGCAATTTAGCGTCAAATTCTCTAGCTGATTCTTTAAGTTCAGAAAATAATTTGCCTAACCTAGCTATTGTTCTTGGCGGAGATGGAACAGTCCTTGCAGCTTCTAGATATCTAGCATTAAATCAAATTCCAATTTTAAGTTTTAACGTTGGTGGAAACCTTGGTTTTCTTACTCACGATAAAACATTATTAAATAGTGAAAATCTTTGGGAGAGAATTAGCTCTGATCATTTTGCTCTTGATTGTCGCATGATGCTCCAGGCAAGTATTGAATTAGTATCGAGCAACATTAAGAAGAGCGTTAAACAAGATTTTTGGGCATTAAATGACTTTTATTTTCGTTCTTATCGTGATGAAATTTCACCAACTTGTTCACTAGAGTTAGCCATAGATGGAGAAGCGGTAGATATTTATAGAGGAGATGGGTTAATTTTATCCTCACCTACTGGATCTACCGCATATGCAATGGCTAGTGGTGGGCCAATACTTCATCCAGATATTGAAGGAATTGTTGTAAGTGCAATATGCCCAATGAGTCTTTCTAGCAGGCCAATTGTTATTCCTTCAGGCTCTAAACTAGTAATCAAGCCACTAGGAGATACCACTCAAAAAGTAAAACTTTGGCAAGACGGTATGAGCAGCTCTCTAATGCATCCAGGCGATCAATGTTTAATAAAAAGAGCTAGGCACAATGCTCATTTTTTAATTCTCGATCAAAGAGCTTCTTACTATAGAACCCTCACACAAAAACTTCATTGGGCTGGAAGTTTTTCAAACTAACTGTTCTCCCTTAATTAATCAAATGCCTATTGAGATTGAAAGAAGATTTCTTGTTCAAGGTGAAGATTGGAAAGAGTTGACAACACAGAGTGAAGATATTCGCCAAGGATATCTAGCAACCAATTTTTCAGAATGGATTACACGGATAAGGATTATTAATAATAAGAATGCAATATTAACACTCAAAAATTCATTGCCTGGTATAGAAACACTTGAGTTTGAATACTCTGTTCCAATTGATGATGCAGAAACAATGTGGAAACATTTAAAGCATAAAGTTGCCAAGCAAAGGTATTATCTAGATCTCCAGCCAGGTATATGGGTTGTTGATTGTTTTAAAGAAAAAAATGCACCATTAATAATTGCAGAAGTAGAACTAGAGACAACTACATCAAAAATATGCCCTCCACCTTGGTGCAGGAAGGAATTAACAGGGCTGAGAAGATATAGCAATGCCGCACTAGCCAAAACACCCTTTGCAAATTGGCCTACCAAGGAACCCAATACATAAAAGGCCCTAGATAAATTGGCGATAATCCTTTAGATTCTCTTTATATTCTTAGCCGGTCTCTTCGGCTAGCCATTCAGCAAATGCTGGGAGGGAATAAATTTGTTTGCTTTATATGACCTAGAAGGAATCCTGCGTTTCTCATGCAATGACAAAGAAGCATGTGAAGCTTATGCAGAGCTCCTTGAACTCCAAAAAGGAGAGTATTCCTTAATGGATTTACCAGAAACCAATTTTATAGAAGTTAACGCTCATCCATCAAAGAAGATTCATCGTCGTCGGGCAACGAGCAGCAATTAAAGCCATCCCTGCAAATCTTCCCATGGTCCATTGCCCAATTTAGAAGAGCAACCCGATTTTTCGACCCAGTCTTTGTAAACATATTGCTTACATGATTATCAACTGTTCGTTTACTAATGGTTAACTTTTGAGCTATTTCCTGATTGGTTAAACCATCAGCGACCAATTCAATGATCTCCATCTCCCTTGCTGAGAGGGACATTTGACCTGAATTAGAGAAATCCCCTGAAAACATGCCCTCCTATAAGCCTATTAATTTCATATTAGGCAAACTAGGCTGTTTGATAAGCGATAGTAATTATCTCATTAGAAAGCAATTGAATTCAGTCCTCGAAAACGCTCTTAATTCTGAGGGCGCAGCTATTACTGCGGAGATAATGCCTCCAAGGGGTGGAGATGCCTCTAAGGCCATTGATATAGCGTCCAACCTTGCAGGGCGTATCCACGCATTTAATGTCACAGATGGAAGCAGAGCAATAATGCGAATGAGCAGTCTTGCTGTATGTAAATTGCTTTTAGAGGCAGAGTTAGAGCCTGTTTTACAAATAGCCTGTAGAGATAAAAACAGAATTGCTTTACAAGCAGAACTTCTAGGGGCCAATGCTTTAGGGATTAAAAATGTGCTTTGCCTGACAGGTGACCCTGTAAGAGTTGGAGATCAATTAAATGCAAGACCTGTTCATGATTTCGAGTCTATTCAACTACTCAAGCAAGTTTCTGCATTCAATAAGGGCAAAGATCCTGTCAAAGGAGAGTTACCTGATGGACAAACACGTTTATTTGCGGGCGCAGCAGCCGATCCGAATTGCAAAAGTTTAAATAGCTTAATGAAAAGATTAGAAAGAAAAAAAAATGCTGGGGCTCATTTCTTACAGACACAAATGGTAATGGATCCAAGGGTTCTTGAACGTTTTTGCAAAGAAGTGGCTACCCCGCTTGAATTACCAGTCCTTGCTGGGGTCTTTTTATTGAAATCTGCCAAAAATGCTGCATTTATCAATAAAGTTGTTCCTGGTGCTTCAATCCCAGAGACCATTATTCAAAGACTTAATGATTCTTCCAACCCTTTGGAGGAAGGCATTGCAATAGCAGCCGAACAAGTCAAAAGTTTTACTGGGATCGCAAAAGGAGTCCACATAATGGCAGTAAAAGCTGAGCGATTAATTCCTAACATCCTTGATCAAGCAAATCTTAAAATCACGACGAAGCAGATCCAATAAGATCAGTTCCTAATAATTCAGCCATTGCCTTTTGCTGAGGAGAAGGTTCTCCTAAATCTTGCCTTCTGGCATCAGTAATCAACCAATCCAAAGCAGCTTCTTGCAAATCAAAGTGATCACCATTTTTATCAACACAATACCTTCCAAAAACTAATTTCTCCAACAATTGCACTCCAGGGCCAATACGGGAATAATCAAAAATAATTGAGTTATCAATTGTAGCTCCTTCACAAATGCAACAGCTCGGGCCAATCATTGAAGGGCCAATAATAGTTGCTCCATCTTCAATGCGAGTCATTCCTCCAACATATATGGGACCATCAACTTTAATTTTGTCCCAATTTGCCGCGACATTAAGTCCAGTAAAAACTCCAGGTCTGACTTCTTTCCCTGGGATATCTACCTGACGAACTTCCCCTAGCAAGACACTTCTAATGGCTTTCCAGTAATCAGGAACTTTACCAATATCAACCCATTCAAAGTCCATAGGCAGTGCATAAAAAGCAGCTTCCATCTCGACCAGTCTTGGGAAAAGATCCGACCCAATATCAAATGGTTGATCAGAAGGTATATGTTCAAAAATTTCTGGTTCAAAAAGATAAATACCTGTATTAATGGTTTCACTCAAAGCATTGTCTAAAGAAGGTTTCTCTTGAAATGCCTTAACACGATCATCTTTATCAGTAACTACTACGCCATAACTGCTGACCTGATCTTTAGGAACTCGCTTAGTAATTAATGTTGCCAAAGCACCTTTTTCTTTATGCCGTCTAACTGCCTCAGAAAGATCTAAATCAATCAGAGCATCACCACACAAAACAACAAAGGTATCGTCAAAAAATTCTTGGAAATCTTGAATTTTTTTTAATCCGCCAGCAGATCCCAGGGCATCTCCTATTAATTCTCCATCTTCAATACGACCTTCAAAGCTATAAGCAATTTCCACTCCAAACCTTTGGCCATCTCTAAAGTAATTCTCAATTTCCTCGGCTAAATGAGAAACATTAACCATGACCTCCTTGAAGCCATGCTCCTTTAGAAGTTCCAACAGAAACTCCATAACAGGCTTCTGAAGAATTGGAATCATTGGCTTTGGGATCACGTGAGTGATCGGCTGGACACGTGTTCCTTTGCCGGCCGCCAGGATCATCGCCTTCATAGGCGTTGTGTTCCTCGTTAACTAGGACAAAATAGTCTGTTATATAAAGCTACCACTATGCCGCGGCCGGAGAAACAGCTGGCACGTCATAATTTTTCAATGGAAGCTGGGCAACCATTCCGTGTTCGAGAATCCTTTTGATTCTTAATTGACCATATAAAAATGACTCTTGCTCCAGCTCAACCTTGCCTTGTGAACATAAAAATAATAAAGCCCAAAAAACTCCAACTCGATCAGTATCTAAATCCTTAGGGGCGACAACTTTCCAATGAGAGACTAAAGAATCAAAATCAATCCAATGCAATGCATGCTCCCATCCATTTAAAAAAACTCCTAAAGCAGCAGTAGTTTCAGGTAGCTTCTCCCTATGCGCAAGAGAAGTGACTTGTTCGATTATTTGTCTATCGCTATATCGCTTGTCTTTTCTTCTGCGACTTTTCAACTCATCAGATTCTATTGATTCAGCTATAGATTCTAGTTGCTCTATTAATTCACCAAGTGAAACTGGCCTTCGTAAAGGCGGAGGAGCCACTGGTCTTCTATGAAGATGTCGCTCTGGATATTGTGGAATTGCCAACCGTGGATCAAGCCATCCTTGCTCAGAGAAATCACCCTCATCAATAAGATCCAATTCACATTCTGGAGGGAAAGTTTCTGCTTCAAGAATCTCTGCCTTTAAACCCAATAAAACTGAAGCCGCCAAAAAAGCCTCACTACTCTCAGACAAATCCTTTTCAAAAGTCCCTCCTACCCCTGAGCTAAAGGAAAAATTTTTCCTTGGGATTTGAATCCTTTGTCTTAATTGATCTAAGAATCCATCAATAACTGGAATAACATCTACATCCCAAGGATCAATCTCCCCTTTTTGGGCAGCATCTTGCAGCAAGCGAATGGCAAGCCTTGCGCCTGATTCAGAATTAGATGTCAGGCCTTCAATAGGCAAAGAAAAATCTACTCTAAGAGGAAAGTTAACGGCATTAGATATTTATGGCTATAGAAAAAATTCTTAAGCAACATCTTTATCGATATCTTTACCAGTTGCAAATTTCATAAAAGGTAAAATCTTTTTTCTCCCTGAAGTCACTGTTAAGTCCATTTCAAGCTCTTGAATACGTTTTTTTGAGCTCTCAATTTCTCTTGCATCAACATCCCTAAGCATTACGCTCCACCCTGCAAATAGCCAGGCTCCAAAAGCTCCTACACCGGCCGCTATAAGCAGAAGAGCTGCTAGCGGAAGGGAAACTGAAAAGCTTGGAAGAATATGCACTGTGGAGGCAGCTGTGTTCTCTAATGTGAAATAAACGGTAAGCAAGGCAAGTCCAAACATCACCGCAAAGTTGATTTGTCTCATCAAGAAAAAATAGTTCTTATAAAAATTAAGTAAAAGAATTTTTATTGCAATAAAAAAGTATTCCTAAGTTTTGAGATCTTCATTTTTAACTAAAGAGCGGTTTTAAAGAGGGTTATATGGCAGGAGCCGAATTAGATGACAAATAAAATTTCCTGCTAGCAGAAATATTATCTGCTTTTTCTGTAATTCTTTCTATTGCAGCCAAGTCTCTTGCAACCAAACCATCAATTGAAGCTGTATATGTTTCAGTCATTATTCTTGGATATAAACCAATTCCAATTATCGGTACTAACAGACTGCCTATTACATAAACTTCTCTAGGTTCAGCATCAACAAGCTCTCTACTTGATAAGAACTCAACATTCTCTTTACCAAAAAAGATTTCCCTGAGCATTGATAAGAGGTATATGGGAGTAAGGATGACTCCTATAGCTGCTAAACCAGCAATCACAATCCTGAAGGGTAATGTATAAACTTCGTCAGTTACAAACCCTGTGAAGACCATTAATTCTGAAACAAATCCACTCATTCCTGGAAGCGCCAAAGAAGCTAACGAGCAAACAGTCCACAAAGCGAACATAATACGCATTTTTTGACCTACTCCACCCATCTCATCAAGCTGCAAAGTATGAGTCCGATCGTAGGTAGCTCCCACTAAGAAAAATAAACTTGCACCAATCAAGCCATGACTAATCATTTGCAACATCGCGCCACTTGTTCCTAATGAACTAAAGCTCCCTATACCTATCAAGACAAATCCCATATGGCTAATAGAGCTATATGCAATTTTTCTTTTCAGATTACGCTGTGCAAAAGAGGTAAGAGCAGCGTAAATAATATTGACTACTCCAAGAACTATTAATAATGGAGCAAATTGTGCATGAGCACTGGGAAGTAATTGTGCATTAAATCTTAAGAGCGCATAGCCACCCATTTTCAATAAAATCCCTGCAAGCAGCATATGAACTGGGGCTGTTGCTTCTCCATGGGCATCCGGCAACCATGTATGCAAAGGGACTACAGGAAGTTTTACTCCAAAGGCTATAAGCAATCCTGAATAGCACAATAATTGGAAACCTGTGCCAAAGTCTTGATTAGCAAGATGAGTGAATTCAAAATTTGGAGCTCCATCACCAAAGAACCCCATAGCAAGAGCCGCTAAAAGAATAAATAAAGAGCTCCCAGCTGTATAAATAATAAATTTTGTAGCTGCATATTGTCTTTTCTTTCCACCCCATATCGCTAATAACAAATAAACAGGTAACAACTCCAATTCCCATGCCAAAAAGAAAAGAAGCATATCTTGGACAGCAAAAACTGCTATCTGTCCACCATCCATTGCCAGAATCAAAAAGAAAAATAATTTTGGTTTAAAGCTGACTGGCCATGCAGCTAAAACAGCTAATGCAGTAATAAAGCTAGTTAAAAGTATTAAGGGCATTGATAGGCCATCAGCACCAACAGCCCAAGTCAGTCCTAAATCAGGAAGCCATTCAACTCTCTCTGATAGTTGAAGACCTTCACGAGATGGATCGTACCCTTTCAGATAAGCACCAACAGTAATTAAAAACGTAGTAAGTGCTATCCCTAATGCGAACCACCGCACTTGTTTCCCATCTCCTTCATCAGGAATAAATGGAACAAGTAAAGATCCAACTATTGGAAAAAGAATTGAAAGGCTTAGCCAAGGGAAGTCAGCACTAATTGGTTCAGGAACCAAGGAAGACGTAGTTGCCCAAACGAAAATAGACACGCTTTCAAACACTGCTGAATTAGCCCACTTTTTGGAGTGTAGAAATACTTACAGCTATGGCATCCAATCGATAGGGGATGACACACACAAATCACCAATAGAAGAAGCCTATGTTCCAAGAACGCCAAATAAAGCAACTAAAGCTATAACACCTCCGAAAACGATCAATGCATAAAATTGTGCTCTCCCTGTCTCGAAATACTTCAGTCCTTCTCCACTGCCTAATGTTAAAAGTCCAGTTAAATTAACTACACCATCTACAACTTTCGCATCAACCTCTAAAACTTCTCGAGCTAGTTTACGACTGCCACGAACAAAGATTTTTTCATTAATCTCATCTAAATACCATTTATTTGAAAAGAATGCATTAATAGAAGGAAACCTTTCTGCAACTGATTTTTTAAGATTAATACGATTGAAGTAATAAGCTAAAATTGCTAATGAGATCCCTAATGCAGAAATAGTTACAGAAGCTATTGCGAGAGGTAAGAATTCACTCCAACTAAAATTCTTCGCCATTTCTGTTGCCTCAGAGGGATTCAATAATTTTGCAAAGGAACTATTCCAGGGAATACCTAGCAAACCAATGAATACTGAAGGAATAGCCAAAGTAATTAATGGCATTGTCATCGGCCATCCAGATTCATGAATTTCTCCTCCATGATGTTGTTCAGATTCTTCTATTTCTATTCCTGCAGACGCCAGTAAAGATTTTTGCAGTTCTTCATCATTACCTCTAAAAGAGCCTTCAAAGGTCAAGAAATAGAGCCTAAACATATAGAAAGCTGTCATACCTGCTGTTAAGAAACCTATAGCCCAAAGAAGTGGATAACTATTAAAAGCTTGCCCAAGAATTTCATCTTTGCTCCAAAACCCTGCCAAAGGAGGGATGCCACTTATTGCGATGCATCCAATAAGGAAAGTAATCGCAGTTATAGGCATCTTTTTACGCAATCCACCCATCAACCTCATATCCTGAGCAAGAATGGGTTCATGGCCAACCACTTCTTCCATCGCATGTATTACCGAACCTGAACCCAAAAAGAGCATTGCCTTAAAAAAGGCATGCGTTACCAAATGGAACATGCCAGCTACCGGAGCTCCACAACCCATTGCAAGCATCATGTATCCAAGTTGAGAAACAGTGCTATAAGCAAGACCTTTTTTAAGATCCATCTGAGTTAGAGCTATTGATGCACCAAGGAAACATGTAATTGTTCCCAAAACAGCTATCAATAAACCTATAAAAGGAAACTGAGCATATAACGGCTCCAGTCTTGCAACTAAGAAAACACCAGCTGCAACCATTGTTGCAGCATGGATCAAGGCAGATATTGGGGTTGGTCCTTCCATTGCATCAGGCAACCAAACATGTAAAGGGAACTGAGCAGATTTAGCCATGGGTCCCATAAAGACCAAAAAGCAAAGTGTCAACGCTGCCCAAACCGGAACAGTGCCTGAAGAAACCGCCTCTGATAATCCTGTTGCAATTCCATTGAAATCAAAGCTTCCTGTGGCCCAGAACAAGCCAAGTATCCCTAACAAAAGACCAAAATCACCAACTCTATTAACTACAAAAGCTTTTTGAGCAGCATGGGCAGCACCATCTCTGTCGTACCAAAAACCTACTAACAGATAAGAACACATTCCTACTAATTCCCAGAAAACATATATCTGCAACAAGTTCGGACTAATTATCAAGCCGAGCATTGAACTTGAGAACAAAGCCAAATAAGTAAAGAACCTTACATATCCTTCATCATGAGCCATATAGCCATGTGAATAGATCATTACCAAAAGGGCTATTGTCGTAACCAAAGCCAGCATTACAGCTCCCAAAGGATCCACCACATATCCCATAGGAAGAGTGAAGTCTCCTGCACTAGCCCATACAAATAAATGTTCAACAGGGGAATCACCAAATATCTGCTGAATTAACACTGCATAGCTCAATACAGCAGAAGCACCTACACAAGTAAGCAAAGTAATCGCAACTTGTTTTCTCAATCGGTTTAAAGCCCGATTAAAACTAATTAACCCCAAGCCTGATACAACTGCTCCCAAGAGAGGGAGCAAAGGGATTAACCATGCAATTTCAGCGGCCGATAGCATCCTTTACTTTCAGGTCTTTGTGAGTGTAGGCATTTCAGGTCAGCAGTTCTGCCAACTTGGAAGAGAGAAATACTTCTGTACCGATTGGAATAAAACGATGTGCCCACCAAAACACTGCCACTGCAATGCATATGCCTAATTGAGAGGGTCTTAAAAATTCTTGAAATTCTAATTTTTGTCTCCCATCAATGATCGCAAGGAAAGGAATCACTGACGTATTTCTTTTAAATTCATCAAAAGTATGTCCAAATTTTGCCTTTAATCTACGATCTCCATGCCATACAGCAAACAAATGATGAGCGATTAGACCAGCAGATGTAATCATCATAAAACTCGTACCTAACCATAAACCATGAGCAATGCACCAAATAATTTGACCAATTGCTTGAGGGTGCCTAGAAATCCTGATTATTCCATTTTGATAAATTCTGACCTGGGGCTTTGCTATAGAAGGTATTTCCAAAAGATTGTATGTAGCTGGATATAAAAATAAAAAACTAAATGCAGTCAAAACCCAGACCAATTGAATCATTCCTGGAACACCCTGAAAATTCCAAAGTCTAAGACCGTCATATCTATGAGCTAAAAAATAAAATATCAATACTCCTGCTGAAGGAATACTGGCCAAAGCAAATATCAAACGCCAAATTCTAGGGCCAACAATTGACTCTGCTCTAGTCCTGATTGCAGCACCTCCGCTATGGATAATTGCAAAAAGCAATAAGAGCATCAGCATTATGAAGCTGGAATGATGAATGCCTTCTGAAAACATTTGTGGCAGAAGATCCCTATAACAATTATTAGATTCTGAGTCATCGACAGTTACAGTTTAAAGTTTTTATCATTGTTGATGAACTGACCCAGCCGATATGGCTGAACTTCCTTTTACTCTTGATCAGCTCCGAATTCTCAAAGCAATCGTGCATGAAGGGAGCTTCAAAAAAGCTGCAGATAAGCTTTATGTAACCCAGCCTGCTGTCAGCCTTCAAATACAAAATTTAGAAAAGCAGCTAGAAATTACGATTTTCGATAGAGGTGGTAGAAAAGCTCAACTCACCGAAGCAGGAAAACTATTACTAAATTACTGCGAGAAAATTCTTAGCCAGTGTGATGAAGCTTGTGGAGCGTTAGAAGATTTACATAACCTAAAAGGTGGTTCATTGATAATTGGAGCAAGCCAAACCACGGGGACATATCTCATGCCAAGAATGATTGGATTATTTAGACAAAAATTCCCAGAAGTATCAGTCCAACTTCAAGTCCATAGCACAAGACGCACAGGCTGGAGTGTCGCAAATGGGCAAATTGATCTGGCAATAATAGGCGGACAGCTACCTTCAGAATTACAAGACTTTCTTGAAATTATTCCTTATGCAACAGATGAATTGGCCTTAGTACTTCCTGTAAAACATCCATTATCACGCCTACCTGAATTAACCAAAGAGGATTTGTACCGTTTGGGGTTCGTCACCCTTGACACACAATCAACCACTCGCAAAGTTGTTGACCAGCTTCTTACAAGTTCTGGCTTAGATGTGCAACGCTTGCGAATAGAAATGGAACTGAATTCGTTAGAAGCAATTAAAAATGCCGTTCAATCAGGGTTAGGGGCTGCATTTCTCCCAGTTGTTTCTATTGAACGAGAATTGACTGCTGGCACTGTTCACAAGCCTAATGTCGCAGATTTAGTAGTTAAAAGAGAACTTAAATTAATTAGCAATCCCGCCAGATACACCTCAAGAGCTGCTGAAGCATTTACAGAGGACATACTTCCTATCTTTGCAAGTTGGGACAGCCCCCTAAAGAACAAATCTACAAATATTTAAAATTGAATCGCTTCCTGATTAATACGAATACCATCTTCTTCAACCCCCTTGATTATGAATTTATTGTCATTGATATCTGCTTGGTAAACACATCGCACAATTGGGTTGTCTCTTATGGAGCCTATATAGGCAAAGGTGTTCATACGTTGCTTGCATTCTCTAACATCCTCATTGGTAATTGCTCCTTGCTTTTGAAGCAAAGACCAATTTTCTCTACGGATTACACATCCTGGCTGTAAAGATGGTTGCGTCACAAAGCTTGTCGAAGGGTTCAATGTTGTATACATCTCAACATCTATGACGAAAGCACTTGCACCCCATTGCCTGCAAAACTCCGGATCTGGAACAGCCATATCTAGCTGTTGCTGACTTGCAATATTCCCTTCTCCCCCTTGAGTTGTACTAGTAATGGCACTCCCAATCCCAACACCTAAAACCAAAACACCAGCAAGCACAGCAATTGTGCTTGTATTCAAACTAATTGGATTACCTGTCTTGGCTGAGTTTGGACCTCCGGAAAGATAATTATACGAATTCCCACCTGAAGAATCTCTACCAAATGAAGATCTACTTTGACGATCTCTCTGAGAATTCTGATTGAATCGACCTGATTTTGGTCGCCTATAAGGAGGTCTACTCACAATAAATCTTTGGTCCTTGGTAAACCCATTGAAAAATTAAGTACTCGACAATCTGGGTTGTATTTCAACTGTCCTGATTGAAGGAGTTGTCTGATTAAACCCTCTAAGCTTGAGCCAATTTTTCTAAGATTGTAATCAGTTAAATCTTTGCCTGAATATGATGTAACCAAAGTACTAAAGCGCTGATTAATCTTATCTACTACCTCTTGATTCCAAATAAATTCATTATCGGGATCCAAATCCAAGGTCAAATATTTCTCATCTGCGACTAGATCACTATTTTCAGTTCTTGCGGTAAATATTCGAATGTGTCTTGTTGTGCACTTAAGAATGGCATCTGTCATGTCAAAATCTGCTGCAGATGAAAATATATTGATAACAAAGAATTCAATATAAAGAAAGTTTAGGGCCCTTTTCTACCTAAAGTTGCATTCGATATAAAAAAAAGTATGCGAGTTGTTATTGCTGGGGCAGGATTGGCTGGACTGTCATGTGCAAAATACTTGTGCGATCAAGGTCATCAACCAATCCTGATTGAATCTCGAGATGTATTGGGGGGGAAAGTAGCTGCATGGAAAGATGAAGATGGAGATTGGTATGAGACTGGACTGCATATCTTTTTTGGGGCATACCCAAATATGCTGCAGCTTTTCAAAGAGCTGGACATAGAAGATCGATTGCAATGGAAGAGCCATTCAATGATTTTCAATCAGCCAGAGGAACCTGGCACATATAGTCGTTTTGATTTTCCAGATCTACCGGCTCCAATGAATGGTGTAGCAGCTATTTTGGGCAATAACGATATGTTGAGTTGGTCGGAAAAAATCTTATTTGGCATTGGTCTTGTACCTGCAATGCTTCGTGGGCAAGAATATGTTGAAGAATGCGACCAAATGTCTTGGAGTGAGTGGTTAGAAAAACAGAACATTCCATCAAGAGTGAATGATGAGGTTTTTATAGCTATGAGCAAAGCTTTAAATTTCATTGGTCCAGATGAAATTTCATCAACAGTATTATTAACCGCTCTTAATAGATTCCTCCAAGAAAAAAATGGTTCGAAAATGGCTTTCCTTGATGGAGCTCCGCCAGAAAGATTATGCCAACCAATTGTTGATTATATCAAGTCTAAAGGAGGAGAAGTTTATACAAATACTCCATTAAAAAAGATCAATCTAAATGATGATTCTAGCGTAAAAAGTTTTAGCATTGGTGGATTAAATGGTGAAGAAATCAGAGAGCTAGAAGCAGATGCGTATGTAAGTGCTTTGCCAGTAGATTTACTTAAGTTAATTATTCCCAATTCCTGGAAAGGTCTCGAAATTTTCCGAAAATTAGAGGGACTAAAAGGCGTTCCAGTGATTAATATTCACCTTTGGTTTGACAGAAAATTAACTGATATTGACCATTTATTATTTAGCAGGTCTGAATTACTTAGTGTTTATGCAGATATGAGCAATACCTGCAGAGAGTATGCAGACGAGAATCGATCAATGTTAGAGCTTGTTTTTGCACCTGCCAAAGAATGGATTGGTAAAAGTGATCAAGATATAATAGAGGCAACAATGAAAGAGCTGAAAAAACTTTTCCCGATGCATTTCACTGGATCCAATCAAGCAACATTGATTAAGTCCAAAGTAGTAAAAACACCTTTATCTGTTTATAAAGCAGTCCCAGGGTGTCAAGATTTACGTCCAAGCCAAGAAACACCACTAAGTAATTTTTTCTTGGCTGGTGATTTTACAATGCAACGTTATTTAGCATCAATGGAAGGTGCGGTGCTAAGCGGCAAACTTTGTGCTGATAAAATAAATGAATCAAAAGAAAGACTATTGAATATTCTAAAACCTGAAGGCGAAGGGTTGCAATGATGAGAACTGGGCTACCTCAATCTAAGTTGATGACTAGGAAAGACTTAATTTACCTTGAAAATGCATATGAAATATGTAGAAAAGAGACAGCACAATGGGCTAAGACTTTTTATCTCGGGACATTACTTTTACCACCCATTAAAAGAAAGGCTATTTGGGCAATTTATGTTTGGTGCAGAAGAACTGATGAGTTAATGGATAGTGTTGAGGCACAAAAAAAATCCGTGGAAGAACTTGCCGAAAGACTTGACGCATGGGAAGAACGTACTAAGAAAATATTTGCAGGGGAAGTAAAGGATGAATTAGATGCGGTTATGTCAGATACATTTGAACATTTTCCACAATCTATTCAACCCTATTTAGACATGATTGAAGGTCAACGAATGGATCTCAATAAAACTAGGTATTCGACCTTTAAAGAACTTGAGTTGTATTGCTATCGAGTGGCCGGCACAGTTGGCCTAATGACCCAAAACGTTATGGGTCTTGATGAAGCGTATACTAATGCTCCTTGGAGCGAGCGGCCTGATACTTCAGATGCTGCAGTTGCACTAGGGATTGCCAATCAATTAACTAATATTCTTAGAGATGTAGGAGAAGATAGATCCAGAGGGCGTATATATATTCCTCAAGAGGATCTGAAACGATTTGGCTATTCCGAAACTGATCTTTTGCAAGGAAAAATAAATGATGCTTGGAAAGAACTCATGGCCTTCCAACTGCATCGAGCAAGAGAATGGTTCTCTCGTTCAGAAGAAGGTATTAGATGGTTATCTCCTGATGCGAGATGGCCAGTTTGGACTTCTTTAAGGCTATACAGAGGTATTCTAAATGCTATTGAAAGACTCGATTATGACGTATTTAACAATCGGGCCTATGTAAATAAGTGGGTAAAGTTACTTGAACTTCCAATATGTTATTTAATTGCACAAACTAAGTAAAAAGCGTCAATCTAAATTGATCTATTTATTTTTTAAACAGGTGTTTTCTGATTTGCTAAAAGTTCCTTCAACTTCGATAATTCTCCAGCCCATCTAGGATCAGGAGCTTCAGCATTAGGGGCATCACTATGAACGACTTTCTTGAAATCCTTACGGTTTCCTTTTGACTTTGAATTTGAGGAAGAAGCATTTCTTCTCCCTGAAGAGTTATTTTGTTCCTTCTTCTCAGAGCGTTCGACTCTCAAGTTATTCCCATTAAATTCCTTCCCATTTAACTGCTCTATAACTTCTGTAGCCAACTTCTCATTCTCTACATTTGCAAATCCAAATCCCCTACAAGCTTTGGTCTCTCTATCTAGTACGGCTTTAAACCGAATGCCTTTCCCAACAGTTGCAAAGAGTTCTTCAAGCTCCTTGATCTTTAAATTTTGCGGCAAGTTACCGATGTAAAGACGAACACTCATGAAAGGAAAGGGATATGGGAAATGGACCTCATCAGGGGAAAAAGAACTTCCTTAGGTGTAGTTAATCACAAAAAGGTTTGTTATGTGCCCACCAGTAACGAGCAAATTGAAATACTTCCTCTTCGGTTTTTAAACGTCCAAATGCTTTTTCTTGAGAAATCAGATTTATTAATTCCCCTATCCAAGGTCCTTCCGATGCACTAATGATCTTTTGCAATGCACCTCCATCCAATGGGCATGACGGGTGAAAAAGTGGATCATCATTATCTCTCCAGCGTTTTAGCCAAAGCTTCTGATCACGAAAAGACAGTCCTAAAATCAATGCAGGAAGAATATTTTCTAAATCCTTATGTAACCTAAAACGATCATTTTCGCTAAGGTTTTCGAAAGCAAAGCCATCATTTTTCAATTGCCAGTAACGTAAAAGATGACAATTTTGTAATTTTTTTCTAGAAAAACTTAACTCTTTTAACCCTTGATCACTTAATAATTTTGTTAAGCGAATTAAAGGCAGACCTATTTCAAGCTCTGTTGAATTAAAGGCAGAAAAATTTGGCGAAAGTTCAATTAGTTCATTTTGAGGTTGATCTAAGACCTGCCAAGGCTCTAAAAGTCGAGATTTGTTCAATGAAGGGATTACTTGATCAGCCCAAATACCTTGAATTAATTTCTCCAATTCGCCCTTAATTCGTTCCCTTGCAACTCTCCTAAGTAAATGTGCATTAGATTCTAAAAAAAATTTTGTTTGATTATCGAAAAAGAAATTTAACTCTGCAAGAAATCTAAAACCTCTTAATAATCTCAAAGGATCATCTATTAAGTTTTGCTCTGAAACTGCAATTAATTGTTTCTTAGTTAAGTCAATCAACCCTCCAGTTGGATCCAATATTTGAGGTTCAGGTAAAAGCACTAAAGCAATTGCATTAATTGTGTAATCTCTTCGCAATAAATCTTCTTTTAAGCAAGTACCTATCTGACTAGCAAAATCAACTGTCCATTCTTTGATTACCCATCTAGCTATATCTCTTGTCTCATCGAGAACAACACAAGTCCCACCTATTCCTTCAGCAAATTGCTTAGCAAGTTTAATCGCGTCAGAAGGAACTACTAGATCAAGATCTGGCTTATCCTGAAGTCTGTTGAGTAAAGCATCTCTTATTGAACCACCAACCAAGGCAGAACCGATAGGAAGATCCTTTAAACTGACAGGCCATCTCGAAAAATCCAGTCTTTCACTTAAAGATTGCGCAAGCAAACTATGATCCTTCCTGAATTCCAACAAATTAAGTCCCTCTAAAAACATGTGTATTTGTGTGAACTGTTACTGGATAGATAGATGTAAGACGTATCACGCAGTCGAAAAACAGCATGGTGCTGAGCACCTAACCTCCTCGCCTGATTTTCAAGGGAATAATCCATCAATTCATGTAATTGTTAAGGATGTACATTCTGGAAGCTCAATTGAATGGGACGTAAGAGCTTGTAAAAGTTTCCAAGAAGACAAGGGTAAATGGCAACGATTAAGACCTGGTCAAAAGCTACCTTCTTAAGCTCAGAATGTCATTCAAGAATGAAAAGCGATATCTACTGGGACTCCACAGCTCTTCAGAAAAGTTTGGGGTAGGGATAATAGATTTAAAAAATCCTCAGGAAAAGATACAGATTGCTTCTTTTGATGGTGGAAGAGAATTATCAAACAATTTATTTGACTATGTAGATAGCATTTTACCCACAAAATCTTGGATGGAAATTGCAAGAATCGCTGTTTCAAAAGGGCCAGGCAGTTTTACAGGAACAAGAGTGAGTGTTGCCATGGCACGTACACTTGCCCAACAAATTAATTGTCCTCTCGAGGGCGTCAGTAGCTTTGCTTTAATGGCAGCAAGACATGCAAAAAGCCTTGAAAATCACAAAATAAATAGTTTTTTTTGGATCAAAAAAGTACTTCCAAGACATGGTGTAATAGCAGGTAAGTATAAAGTTATTAATCCGGCGAAAGAAAATAATAAACTTGACATTATTGAGTTAGAAGAACCACATTTAATCCCAGATGGTACAGAAATAAGCCCATCCTTAAATGCTAGTGACAACATCTTAGAAGACATTAGAAAATTGCTAGAAATATTAGCACAATCACATAGTATTAAGAATGAAAACCATTGGTCTGAAGTACTACCAATTTACCCAATATCACCAATTTCTAATAGTAAGTGAGAAAAAAATACTTTCATTTTATTGGTTTATTTATATTTTTCTTGTTTGTAACTCAAGGAACATTTAGGCCTTTTTTACGCAGCATCTTTAATAAGGAAGAAGCTCAACTAATATTAGTATTAGGAGGGGACATCGATAGAGAAAAGGCTGGGTTTAAAATGGCAAAAAAATTAAATCTTCCAATAATAATTAGCGGAGGCAGCAACCCTGAGTACTCTGAATGGTTAGCAGAAAAGGAAGGTTTGCCTTCTAAATTAATTAGAAGAGATTATCGAGCTCAGGACACCTTGGGTAATTTCACTTCCTTAGTAAATGATTTATCTAGCGATAATATTAACCATATTTTTCTAATTACAAGTGAAGACCATATTGATAGAGCAATCATAGTTGGAAAGATTATAGCTGGAAGTAGAGGAATTAAGCTAAAAAGTATTTCAATACCATGTGCACATAAGTGCAAAAAAGAATCTCAAAAAAAGTATTATATTGATATAATTCGCTCTATTACTTGGGTTGTCACAGGGAAAGATTTAAAAAATATTCTCCCTGAAAAACTCAAGGCTGAGTTTGTAGAATAAAATTGCAATTTTTTAAGTATATTTATAACAACATTCCCTGATCAAGCATTGCATTAATTGATTCTTGCAATTGTTGAGTTACTTCGATTAAATTAGTCTTTTTCCGTGATTCTGGAGCTGCTATGACTGGTCCTACTCGTATATGTATAGGAGTAAATCTTGGACATAATCTCCCTTTACCTAGAGCTCGATGACTATTCACAATAGCTACTGGAAGTAGTGGAGCACAGCTTCTTGCAGCTAATAACGCTGCTCCAGGCATAGGATCATTAATTCTTCCATTGTCTTGCCTAGTTCCATCTAAAAAAACACCTGTAGCACAACCTTGCTTAAGTCGACCAGTAGCTATTCTAAGTGCTTCTCGATCACTAGCTCCTCGGCTTACTGGATATGCCCCGCAAGCTCGAATTATGTTACCAAGAAATGGGATCTCAAATAACTCGGCTTTAGCCATAAAAGATATAGGCCGGCCCAAAGCATGTCCCAATATTGGTGGATCCAAATGAGAACCATGATTAGCAACAACTACCAAGGGTCCTTTTAAAGGAACATTTTCCAAACCAAAAATACGACCCCTAAACAATATTCGGAATATCGGAAATACTAAGCAGTAACTAACAAAGCTATATACCAAAGATTGTTTTGATGCTAATGAATTATTTCGAGTTAGTTTCAACATTCCAAATCATTAAATGAAGAAATTTGCTTAATTGAAATTCCTAATATAGATCTCTTAGCAAGTCCACTTAAAACTTTCCCTGGTCCTATCTCAATTAAAGAATCTATCGAATTGTTTTGTATTACATCCATAGTTTCTCTCCAACGAACACCTGAAGTCATTTGCCGCTTCAATTTCATTTGCAATACTCCTCCATTTGTTTCAGGGGTAGGATCAAAATTGCTTATCACAGGGAAAATTGCGTCATTGAAAGTTACTTGATCTATCAATTGAGAGAATGCTTGTGAGGGCTGCTCCATAAATGGAGAATGAAATGCTCCAGAAACTTTTAAAGGCACAGATCTTTTACAATTTAATTTCGATACAAGCAATTCAACTGATTCAGGTTTGCCTGATAAAACAACTTGATCAGTACTATTATCATTTGCAATTACAACACCTTCTATTTCTTGCACCAAATCTATTAATTGCTTTTGATCAAAACCTAAGACAGCCGTCATTGCGCCATTCCCGACAGCTGACATTAATTCAGAACGCGATTTCAATAAATTTAATCCAGTTGATAAATCAAACACCTCAGCTGCATAGAGAGCAACTATCTCCCCAAGGCTATGACCCGCTACCAATGAAGCCCGTGAACCCTGTTTTTTCAATTCATCAACTAATAATGACTCAACTACAAAAAGTGCAGGTTGAGTATTGCGAGTGTCATTTAAATCATCGATCTTTTTATTAGGCGAACCTGTTTCAGTACAAATCTTCAATAAATCCCTACCTAAGATTTGGGAAGCAAGGTCAAACCTTTCTGGCGCTCCATCAAGTGAAAGCACTGAATCAGCCATGCCAAGTTTCTGTGAACCTTGACCAGGGAAAACCCAAGCAAAAGTCATAAAACCTCTAAGAAACAAACAATTGAGTCATTAAGTAGGACCATGCCATCGAAATACAGCCGCTCCCCAACTTAAACCAGCACCAAAGCCACTACTAGCTATTAAATGTCCAGGTTTAACTCTTCCATCTCTAACAGCTTCATCCAGCATGAGTGGAATTGTTGCAGCCGAAGTATTTCCATACTTGGAAAGATTACTAAGAACTTTCTCATGCGAAATTTTCAGCCTATCTGCTACAGCATCCAAAATTCTTTTATTAGCTTGATGCAATAAAAGCCAATCTAATTTCTCAGGGTTTATTCCACTTGTTTCTAATACATCTTTTAGGATGACAGGCACTTCTCGAACAGCAAACTTATAGACTTCTTGGCCATTCATCTGAATATTAGAAAATCCACCTTCTTGATTCATGGTGGTATTCACTAAAGATCTAAAGTTTCTTTTCTCCAATAAATTTAAACAATTCCCTCTACTGCCATCCGATCTAAGTTTAAAACCTATCAAGTCATCACATTCACTTTGAACTGATTCGATACCAACTGCACCAGCTGCATCCCCAAATAAAACACAACTTTTTCTATCATCCCAATCAATCCAACTAGATAACTGATCTGCTCCAATTACCAATGCACGCTTCATAGACCCGTTTCTCAAAAATTGAGCTGCTGTAACCAAGGCGAATAAAAAGCCACTACAGGCAGCTGTAAGGTCAAAAGCGACAGCGTTTTTCGCACCTAATTTGGCTTGAATACTAGGAGCAGAGCCAAACAAATCATCTGGCGTTGAAGAAGCAACAATAACTAAATCAATGGTTTCTGGTTGCCAGTTCGCCATCTCCAAAGCAGAAGCACCTGCTCTAAGGCATAGATCAGAAAAAGATTCCTCTGGACCAAGCACACGCCTATTCTTAATTCCTGTCCTGCTGCTAATCCACTCATCATTCGTTTCAACTCTTAAGGCAAGCTCATCATTAGTAATGACCTGTGCGGGCACTGCGCTGCCACTACATACTAACGAAACTCCAAAGGTACTGTTATTTTCAGTCAAATGCTTAAGGCCTTAGGGTTGTTAAGAGTAGCCAGATCATCCATAACTCCATGACTTGAAGCAGAGTGAGCAATCCTAAGAGCACTTACAACTGACAATGCCTTACTACTACCATGCCCAATCACACAAATTCCATTAACACCAAGCAAAAGGGCTCCTCCATGTTCAGCATGGTCTAAACGTTTTTTAATTCTTTTAAGATTATTTCTTAAAAATGCCGAGCCTAGTTTCCCTCTTCTACCCCTAGGCAACTCTGCTCGAAGAACATCTAATAAAACGCTGCCAACTGATTCAAGAAATTTAAGTAGTACATTGCCAGTAAAACCATCACATACAACAACATCAAAATCTCCAGAAAGAACATCTCGACCCTCACAATTCCCAACAAAATTAAAGCGTTCCTCGTTAGCCAATAATGAATACGTTGATAGGGATAGCTCATTGCCTTTACACTGTTCTTCGCCAATATTTAAAAGTCCAATACGAGGCTCTGCAATTTGCAAAACATCCCGCGAATAAATGTTTCCTAATAATGCAAATTGATGCAAATAAGTGGCTTTGCAATCCATATTTGCTCCAACGTCAAGAACTAATACTGGCTGTCCTGGATCTTTAGTTGGGAACAAAGCTCCTATTGCAGGTCTATCTATTCCTGAGAGTCTACCCAGGCGAAAAATAGCTGAAGCCATTAAAGCCCCTGAATTCCCGGCTGAATAGACAGCCGAGGCGTTGCCCTTTTTAACCAAATCCATTGCGATATTAATACTCGCGTCCTTTTTGCGTCTCACAACAGTAGCTTCTTCATCCATTCCTACTGATGGTCCACTAGGAATAAGTTCTAAAAATCCTTCAGATACTGAGTGGTTTAGCAAATTCTCTATTCCCATTTCTTTTGCAGCAGCATTTATCTTCTTAATTTCTCCTACAAACTTGATCCTTAAAGGAAGCCTTTCTATTGCTTTAAGGCAACCTTCCAAAATAGGACCTGGGGCTTGGTCTCCTCCCATTCCATCAACAGCCACCCAAATCCTTTCAGAATCTTCAATGAGGGTTTTGTCTAAATCTGTCCCTACTCCTTGCAACCTTCTTAACGGGTCAAAAACTAATGGTTGAAGAGTGCTTTTAGCCATTGAGCCTGCACTAGAAACAACTGAACCCGCAACATTCCCTGCAACCGAAGCTGAACTTGCAGCTGTGTCTACAAGGCTTGTTACAGCCGAATTACGGCGATACCAAATAACTAATCTCCTAATAGCTCTAGGGCGATTGGTTTTAAAGCGAGAATCATTTTCCACAGAATTATTAAGCTTTATCAGCTGACATTGGGTCAACAATTCTCTGGAACAAATAACCCGTTCCCCTAGCTGTAAGAATTAACTCAGGATTGGCAGGGTCATCTTCCAATTTTGATCTCAACCGAGAAATATGAACATCTACAACTCGAGTATCCACATGTCTCTCAGGTGTATATCCCCAAACCTCTTTAAGGATTTCCCCCCTACTGAAAGGTTCTCCAGAACGACTAACTAAAAGTTCCAGCAAACTGAACTCCATTCCAGTCAATCTTATTCGCTCATCTCCTCTAAAAACCTTTCTCTTATTAGTGTCTATTCTAAATGCAGCAACTTGGATAACTCCAGAATTAGGTAATCCTGCTATATGTTCTTTCTCAATCCTTCGCAATACGCATCTAATACGAGCTTCTAATTCCTTTGGGCTAAAAGGCTTAATCACATAATCATCGGCTCCTAACTCAAGCCCAGTGATTCTGTCAGCAACATCACCTAATGCAGTAAGCATAACTATTGGGACATCAGATTCTTTGCGTAATTCTTGAATAACACCATAACCATCAAGCTTTGGCATCATTACATCAAGAACAACCAAATCTGGTTCCAGATTTCGAAATTTCTCAAGAGCCTCATTCCCATTCGATGCTGTTACAACTTGATAACCGATCATCGATAAGCGTGTCTCCAGAATCCTCCGGATACTCGCCTCATCGTCGGCCACGAGAATGATTTCTTTAGATTGACTTGTTGCCGTCATTTGATCTTTGGCTTATACGGCTAAAGGAATCGATCTTAGACAAACCTTAAAAAAGAGTCTAAAAGTCAACCTTATTCAACTACACGCAACTTTCTTTACACAACTTCGTGAAACGAACTAGTACTTTTTATATCTGTCAGGCATGCGGTGTAAATACGCCGCAATTCTTTGGAAGATGCCCCAATTGCGGTGAATGGAATTCAATTATTGAAGAAGTAATTTCTTCATCGAAAGCTAGAAATCAATTTACTGCTCATAAGAAAGCTAGTCATAGCAAGAGGTCTGAAAAAATTTCAACAATCAAGAAAAGTGCTGTCACAAGAATTGCTAGTGGTTATATCGAATTTGACCGCGTATTAGGAGGAGGGTTAGTACCTGGATCTCTTGTTCTAATTGGAGGAGATCCAGGGATTGGGAAAAGCACATTGCTTTTACAAACAGCAACAGAAATCGCCCAAAAAAGTAGTGCGCTTTATGTAAGTGCTGAAGAATCTGCAAGTCAAGTACAGCTTCGATGGAATCGATTAAAAAAAGACGATTCTAATCTGCATATTCTTTCTGAAACTAATCTTGAGTTAATACTCCAAGAACTAGAAAGCTTCAGCCCTTCAGTAGCAATTATCGATAGTATTCAAGCTTTGCATGATGAAACTATTTCAAGTACACCAGGTTCCATTACTCAAGTCCGTGAATGTGCTGCAGCCTTACAAACACTTGCAAAAAGAAAAAATATGACCCTTTTAATTGTTGGTCATGTAACCAAAGAAGGAATGCTTGCAGGACCAAAAGTCCTGGAGCACCTTGTGGATACAGTTTTAACCTTTGAAGGTGATCGTTTTGCAAGTCATAGGCTATTAAGAGCTGTAAAAAACCGGTTTGGGGCAACTAATGAACTTGGAGTCTTCGAGATGCAAGGCACAGGTCTAATAGAAGTAACAAATCCAAGCGAATTATTTCTTAGTGCAGAAGAAGCCTCTGGAGTCGCCACTATTGTGGCCTGTGAGGGCACAAGACCGCTTGCAATAGACATACAAGCTTTAATCAATCAAACAACCTATGCGTCCCCTAGAAGGACTGCTACTGGAATTGGTAACAACCGATTGCACCAAATTCTTGCAGTAATAGAAAAACATATGAATTTTGCTTTATCGCGTTTTGATTGTTATTTAGCTGTAGCAGGAGGTTTAGAAGTAGAAGAACCTGCAGCAGACCTTGGGATTGCAGCTGCAATAATATCAAGTTACAAAAACATTAAAATACCAAAAAATACAATAATGCTTGGAGAAATAGGTCTTGGAGGTCAAATTCGTAGTGTCAGTCAAATGCCACTAAGGTTAAAAGAAGCCGAAAAATTAGGATTCAAACACGCTATAATTCCTAAATCAAAAAGAATAGTTAATGATAGTGAGATAAATATTGAAGTATTTGAAGCATCAACAATAAACGAAGCTATAACAATTACTTTTGACTTAAAAGACTAGTATCTTCCATTTATAAGTACACATCTATTTTACTCCTGCCAGTTGTTTTAAGCCAATTTTCTATATCTAAATAACCTCCTGGATAAAGTCTGACTGCTTTAGTCCAAACTTCTGCCGCTTTATCAAACCATATGTCACTTTCATCTTGCTTTCCTTTTTGTTGAGCCAACCTTCCTCGCTTTTCATAAATTAATCCCATATTTTTCAAACAAGAAGGTTGCTTCGGGTTCTCATCAAGAGCTTTAACATAGGTTTCTAAAGCGCGCTCTTCATCTCCATTACTCATATATATAATTGCCATATTTTTAAGAGTCTCTCCTCTATCAACGGCATTTTCTTCTAGCTTCAGGCTCTCCTCATAATTCTCAAGTGCTTCTGAATAATCGCCATTATTCTGAGCTGCAAAGCCCTCTCTGTAATAAATGTATGCCTGCTTCTCTTTTGCAGCAATTGGCATCATCTTAACAATCCCTTCAGCAATTACTGTGAAAGCTTTATCCAGGAAATTGTCTTTGTTATTACTTCTGGGCACGGTTAATTAAAAATGTTCTACTATCATCCCTCCACAGATTCAAGATTGCTCATAAAAATCATCTAAATTATTTTTTTTTAAAACAGAAAAATTTATAGCTTTAAGATATTTCTACGGTTTAGCTTAGAGAAGTCTTCAAAACCTCCTTGATCATTAGAAACAGTAAAAATCCGCTGCAATCCGTTTTATTAGACGTAGAAGGAATGAAATGTGGTGGTTGTGTTCAATCAGTAGAAAAAACTCTTCTAAGTGAAAGCAGCGTTGTTAGTGCGCATGTAAATTTGGTTGAAAGAACTGCATTAATAGAGCTGCAAGACGAATCAAGTGATATTCAGGGAATTATTGATGCACTATCCAGGAGAGGTTTCCAAGCGAGGAAAAGACTCTTTTCGAGCGAAGCTCGAGAACCTGCCTTAGCTGCAATTAATCAACAGAAAAAGCTTTGGCAGAAATGGAAACAATTGATGATTGCATTATTCCTGCTAATTCTTTCAGTATTAGGTCATCTCACTGAAGCAGAAACCCTTCAAATCCCATTGATTGGAAATTTATCTTTCCACGCAAGCCTTGCAACTTTTGCTTTATTTGGTCCAGGGTTAACCATATTAAAAAGTGGTTTGCGAGCAGCTAGATATTTGACACCAAATATGGACACACTGGTTGGTATAGGAGTATCTAGCGCATATCTAAGCAGCCTTAGCTCATTAATTTGGCCTCAAGTTGGCTGGCCATGTTTTTTTAACGAACCAGTAATGCTTCTTGGTTTTGTTCTTTTAGGGAGGTTTCTAGAAGAAAGAGCCCGAATACAAACTGGGCAAGCTTTGAAAGAATTAGCAAAATTGCAACCAGAAACAGCAAGTCTTATTAATAACGAAAATGTGATTAAGGAAGTACGGGTTGGAGCCCTAAAACCAGGTGAACAAATTCAACTTTTAGCTGGTGATCGTATCCCCATTGATGGCATTGTTATCTCAGGCAATTCTGCTGTAGATGTTTCGAGTATTACAGGCGAATCACTACCAATAGAAGCTGCTCCTGGAACAGAGCTATGTTCTGGCTCGCTTAACTTAGAAGGAACCTTAATACTTAAAGTTCAAAGAATTGGGAATGATACTGCATTAGCAAGAATTATTGGATTAGTTGAGAAGGCTCAGGCTCGAAAAGCTCCAATACAACGACTTGCAGATCAAGTTGCTGGAAAGTTTTGTTTTGGCGTTGTAGGACTGGCGATTTTCACTTTTTTCTTTTGGTGGAAAATCGGTACTGTTATATGGCCTGATGTTCTAAAAGTTTCTGGTCAAGGGTTAATGCATATGCATGAACATTCCCTGAACACATCTTTTAGCACAAATGCGCAAACTTCCCTAGGGCTTGCTGTACAACTCTCGATAGCAGTATTAGTGATTGCATGTCCTTGCGCACTAGGTCTAGCAACTCCAACAGTTATTACTGTTGCTTCAGGAAAAGCTGCCAAAAAAGGATGGCTGTTTAAAGGTGGAGATGTTATTGAAAAAGCTGCTTTGATCAAAGAAATGATATTTGATAAAACTGGAACTCTTACTATCGGTAAACCTCAAGTTATTGGTATATTAGGCTCTCAGAATAAAAACAAATTAATTCAAATTGCAGCTAGTTTAGAAGATAAAAGTAGACACCCTATAGCGCATGCAATATTGCATGAAGCAGAAATCAATGAGATTTCTTTGCTTTCAAGTTCTCAAGTTATTACCTTCCCAGGTAAAGGAATGTCAGGAGAGTTAAATGGTATTAAAGGAACAGTTAGAGTGGGGAAAATTGAATGGCTTCAGAATGAAGGAACTGAAATTAATATTGATGTTAACCTGCAATTAAAAAAATCAAATTATCATGCAAAATCTCTGGTTGGAGTATCAGTAGAGAATCAATTACTTGGGCTAATAATAATTGATGATCAAATTAGAGAAGATGCTCATATGGCGTTACAAAAATTACGTATTAAAGGAATAAATTTACATATTTTAAGTGGTGATAGAAGACAATCAGTATTGAGGTTAGGAGGTCAACTTGGGTTCAAAGAAAATCAATTAGGATGGGAACTTTTACCTGAGGAAAAGCTAAAATATCTAGAACAATTGAAAAAAGTTGGTCCTGTAGCAATGGTTGGAGACGGAATAAATGATGCGCCAGCACTCGCTGGTGCCAATCTGGGGGTGGCAATAGGGACTGGAACACAAATAGCACAAGATTCTGCAGACCTCGTACTAATGGGTGATCGACTAGAAAGCTTGCCAAATGCAATTCTTTTAGCAGACAAAACTATTAAGAAAGTGAAGCAGAATCTCTTTTGGGCCTTCTCATATAACACCATTGCTTTACCAGTTGCAGCAGGGATACTTTTACCTTCTTTTGGCATACTTCTATCTCCACCAATTGCAGCTTTGTTAATGGCATTAAGTTCTATAAGTGTTGTTATCAATGCCTTAACTCTAAAGAGCTCATGACAGGACGTTTTCTAGTCTTTGAAGGTATAGACGGGTGCGGAAAAACTACTCAAATGAACCACATCTATAAATGGCTACCCAAAAGTGGGTTAATGCCTAAAAATGCTCTTTTACATATGACTCGTGAGCCTGGAGGAACCCTTTTAGGTGAAAAGTTAAGAAGTTTATTATTAAATACTTCTAGTTTTGAATCTCCAGAAGCGCTAACCGAACTTTTACTATATGCAGCAGATAGAGCACAACATATAAGTCAATTTATTCAGCCAAAACTTGATAAGGGTGATTGGGTAATTAGCGATAGATTTGCAGCATCAACACTTGCTTACCAAGGTTATGGGCGAGGTCTAAATATTGATATTATTAATACGTTGGAGAGAATAGCTACTCAAGATGTAAAACCAGACCTAACTGTATTGTTAAAGCTATCTGTAGACAACAGTATTCAAAGAAGAGCAGAAATGAAAAACGATCGTATTGAATCTGCAGGTGCAGATTTCTTAAAGAAAGTCTCAAAAGGATTCGCCATTATTTCTCAAGCTCCTAATTGGATAACAATTCAAGCTGATCAAGAGGAAACATTAGTTACTAAGGAAATTCAACATCAATTAAAAGCTTTTTTTGTATGCAAAAAGAAAAATTAATGCGTAAAATACTTACTGATAATTCTTTATTTGAAGAAGTATATTATCAACCAATTGCAATTAATATCTTAACAGAAATACTGATATCAAACAAAGTTGCTCCGGCTTATATTTTCTCTGGCCCCAAAGGAGTTGGACAAAAAGAAGTTGCACTTCGATTTCTTGAAGGTATTCTAACAAAAGACTGTTACGAACCAAATATACGAAAAAGACTAGAAAGTTTGAATCATCCAGACATGCTCTGGGTTGAACCTACTTATACTTATCAGGGAAAGTTAATTACACAAAAAGCAGCGAAAGAAAAAGATATTAGCTTTTCTTCAAAATGCCAAATTAGATTAGATCAAGTTCGAAATATAAAGAATGTTATAGGTAATCAAACTATAGAAAGTAAATTATCAATGGTGGTAATTGAAGATTCAGAACTAATGAATGAACCTGCATCGAATGCATTGCTTAAAGCACTTGAGGACTCTAAAAATGTGATATTCATTTTAATATCTAGCAGGCCAGAGAAATTAATAAGCACAATTAAATCTAGATGCCAAAAAATACCTTTTAAACCTTTAAATATTGATTTAATGAGTAAATATTTTGCAAGTAATAGCAAAGAATTAAGCAGCTCATATATAAATGATAATAAAATATATTTAATCAATCTATCGAACGGTTCCCCAGAGTTGTTGAGAATTAATATTGATAACTTTCTAGAAGTACCATGTAAAATTCTAGATGATTTAAAAGCTTTACCAGTTAATTATTTGGAAGCTTTAAATATTGCAAAAGAGATTGCAGAAAATCTCAAGATAGATCAACAAATATGGTTAACAAATTTCCTACAACAGTATTTTTGGAGTCAGGAAACAAATTTTTATATTGTCAAGAGACTAGATGCGCTACGTTATAGTCTAACTACATCCATACAACCAAGAATTGCCTGGGAAGTAGCATTAATAGAATTAACAAAACAACAACATAATCGTTAACCGCAATAATTAGTGTGACTGCTTTTCTGGCAATGCAATATCATTATTTTGACGTGATTTCACCAAGATATCTTTGAACTCCTTGATAGCTTCCCCCGTAGGCAGCTCAAGACAATATCCAGCTCCATAAACAGTTTTTATAAAGCGTGGCTTTCTTGGCTCTGGCTCAAGTTTTGTTCTCAAATGACGAACATGAACCCTTATAGTCTCAATGTCATCATCAGGTTCGTAACCCCATACCTCTTTAAGAATTAAAGAAGGGGCTACTGTCTGCCCATGTCTTTGAAGCAAACAATGCAGAAGTTCAAATTCTAGATGTGTTAGTCGAACCGGGTTATCAAACCAAATAACTTCAAATCTCTCAGGAACTAAGGTCAAAGGACCAAAATTAAGAATCTCCTGATGACTTCCGCTACCCAAAGGAGCTCGATTAGTTCTTCTGAGCAAGGATCTCACTCTGACCAAAAGTTCTTCCAAATCAAATGGTTTTGTAAGGTAATCATCGGCTCCTGAATTGAAACCAGTAACTTTATCCTTAGTCGCTCCTAATGCTGTAAGCATAAGAATTGGTATCCCTGCAGTTCGTTCATCTCTTCGAAGACGTTGGCATAAGGTCAATCCATCTACCTTTGGAAGCATTAAATCCAAAAGAATCAAATCTGGAATGTATTGAAGTGCAAGGGCTTGACCTTTGATACCATCCTCTGCTCTTTGAACATCAAACCCACTATGTTCCAAATGACCAGCAACAAGTTCCCTCATATCCTTGTCATCTTCAATTAGCAAAATGCAAGGCTTCATTAGACAGAGCTCTGAAAGAAAATATGAACTTAGCGAAAATTCGCAAGCTCGAAGTTGTTCGATTCTCTCAAGATTTCCTTTTTATTGCAGAATTCAAGAAACCACTAACAAAAGCTATAAATCGCTTAAATCTATTGGCTCGCAATAGTTTTCAAGGAAAAATAAGAGACAAGGCCAATATGGCTTTTTATAATTTCTTCCAATTTAGCACAAAAACTGTTAGAGATTTAAATAAAAGTCCAAGAAATAACTCAGGTCACTGCTTGGTAGGAGTATCCAGTGGTGTACATCCCACTAAGCAAAGCACTGGTAATGGAGGAGGTGTTTACCCCCCTACTTAGAAAATGTCCCCTTTTTTAATGAATTACACCTTACAAACCTCCCTTTCAAGACTATGCAATCAAACCTACCCTGAAGACGGCTGCTGAGTTATGAAACTTTTTCTGAAATCTCAGATATATCCACTGAAAATAACACCCCCTTATATATCAGTAGGTTTCAGAGATATAAATAAAACTCCCCGGGCGGGATTCGAACCTGCGACCAATCGGTTAACAGCCGATCGCTCTACCGCTGAGCTACCGAGGAAAGAGTTAAAAGAACTTACTCTTGATGAGGGTCATAGGGCAAGTCATTTTAATTTGCGCATCAATTCAAGACCTTTATGCCAAGGTCCCAATTTTCCATTTTTCATAATGGCCGCTCCATCACAATACTCAAGTTCTTCGATTCGGTGTGTAATCCATAGAGCAGCAATAGGATTTTCAGGCCGCTTAGAAAGTCTTTGAACTATTTTCAAGATGGATCTTTGACTTCTTGGGTCAAGCAAAGCTGTTGGCTCATCAAGAAGTAACAAGTTTGCGTTGCTAACCAAAGCACCAGCAAGCGCAAGACGTTGTTTCTGTCCTCCACTCAAGGTATGAATTGGTCTAGATGCAAAACTCTGCAAACCCACTTGATGCAAGGCAAAGTCAATAACCTTCTTTCGCTCAGCCCTGGAATAATTCTCAGGCGTACTAAGCATCAAATCACTTTCACAACTTGGCAAAAGCAATTGATGATCTGGGTTCTGAAACATTAATGCCGGTTTATATGAACATTGCAAAGTACCTTCTTCAGGTTCAATCAATCCACTAATAAGACGAAATAAAGTACTTTTCCCACTTCCATTCCTACCAACAAGCATCCATAACCCTGGGCTGGGTATAGCAAAACTAATTTGATTTAAGATTTTCTTATCTACTTCCCAGCTGAAAGAAATTTTTTCTAAGTTCAAACAATGAGAATTAAGGAAAGAATCTTCACTATCACTCTGCTTTGAATTCATCAACTCATTCATCAAATGAAAATCCTGGACGTTTAATACCTCCTCCAACTCCAGTTTTTTCATAAATTTGCACTGACAAAAGCTCGCTTGTCAAAACAGCTATTTTTTTATCTTTTAATTGTTCACAATTTAGTTCTAAAACCTTTGGAAGACCTTTTTCCAAGGATTCTCTGACAGTATGATAAGTAGACTTCGCATCATCTAAATTTTTTCTCTGAACAGCCAATGGGAAAGGGCTCATTTTAAGAGCAAGTTCAATTACGTACACAAAAATTTCCTGAATTCATCAATTTTATTGATTTTGTGATTTAAAAGAAAACATTTCATCCATGTACTTAACTAAATATCTTTATTCGCGAACTTATCAAAAGAAATAATGCCTATAGCCTCTGACATAACAACTTTGGTAGGTAATACGCCTCTAGTGCGACTAAACCGATTACCAAAAGAATATGGATGCAAAGCAGAATTGCTTGCAAAGCTAGAAAGTTTCAACCCTACTGGGTCAGTAAAAGATCGGATAGCTGGCGCAATGGTACAAGCAGCCGAAGAAGAAGGAACAATAAAGCCTTCAGAAACAATCTTAGTAGAACCCACTAGTGGAAATACTGGAATAGCACTGGCAATGGTTGCTGCAGCGAAAGGATATCGATTAATTCTTACAATGCCCGACACAATGAGCACAGAAAGAAGAGCAATGCTAAGAGCTTATGGAGCCGAGCTACAACTAACACCTGGGAAAGAAGGGATACAAGGCGCTATTGATCTTGCTAAGGAAATAGTAAATTCCATGCCTAATGCATACTTATTACAGCAATTTGATAATCCTGCTAATCCAGAAATTCATGCGAAAACAACGGCTGAGGAAATATGGAAAGATTGCGAAGGTCACATTGATGGTTTAATTGCAGGTGTTGGAACTGGAGGAACCATAACTGGTTGTGCAAAAATTTTAAAGGAGCATAACTCTAGTTTGTTGATTTATGCAGTTGAGCCATCGGCAAGTGCAGTGCTATCAGGCCAATGCGCTAATCCGCATCACATACAGGGCATTGGTGCTGGTTTTATCCCACGTGTTTTAAACACTGCACTAATCGATGAAGTAATCAAAATTGATGATGATGATGCAATGGAAATTGGGCGACAGTTAGCTCGTCAAGAAGGCCTACTTAGTGGCATAAGTAGTGGAGCAGCTGTCGCAGCTGCTCTACAAATTGGGTCTCGCAAAGATATGCGTAATAAGAGGTTAGTAGTTATCTTACCTAGCTTTGGTGAACGTTATTTATCTACAGCTATGTTCAATAGTGTCTCATCAATTAGGCCAAGAAGAGATGGTTTTATCTAGTCTTATTTACCTTTTAAGTTATGGAATTTGATCCTTACAAAATACTTGGAATCTCGAATATAGCAAGCCTAGAAGAAATCAAATCATCATATAGGTCTTTAGTAAAGAAGCATCATCCTGACAAAGGGGGAGATGAAAAAAAAATTCTTGAGATATATGCAGCTTGGGAAGTTCTAAAAGATCCCGTTAACCGTAATTTATATGATCAGAAGAAAACAATTATAAACAAAGAAGTTAAAAGAAAGGATCGAGATATCTATAAATCTAAAAGTTCTGAAAAGGATAATTTATTAACTCTTTGGATAAAACTTGTATATCAGCCAATAGATAGATTAATGGCTGATATAATAAACCCTTTTCCCAAAAAAATCCAATCGCTTGCCGCAGACCCTTATGATGAAATACTTATGGAAAATTTTTGCCAATACCTTGAACATAGCAAATCAAAAATGAGCAAAATTAAGCAAATATACACATCTAGATCAACACCTATACCCGCAAAAAGTTTTAGTTTAAGTCTTTATCATTGTTTTTCAGAACTAGAAGATTCATTAATTGAATTTGAAATTTATACACAAGGTTACGTTGATAATTACTTGCATGATGGGCAGGAAATGCTAACCAAATCTAAAAAAAAGCGTTTGATGCTTAAAAAAGAAAAAAACAATCTTCCGATTCAATAAATTTGCAGAAGCTTTAATTTGAATCCCAAGCTTCTAATTGGTCGATTTTTAGCCATACATCGGGCACAGGCCGACGCCATCTAATTTGGCAATAATCTCCTTTTACTAGTAAAAGCTCCCCTGGGCCATCAAAAATGTAATCAGGAGGATTTGCATCACTAGCCATAGATTCCAAGCTCTCCGCATATGCCATTCGATTGACACGCACTAATGAGCCCTTCTTAAAGGGCTTAGGGTTTTGTGCAGTTTTAGAGATCTCAGTCATAGTAAAAGAATTTGCAATTACAAAGCTTTTTAAATCTAGCCTCTAGAATTGTTTTCATATAGATAATTAAAGTGAGTTTACTATGAAATTACTTCTTCTTGGATGTAGTGGTTTTGTTGGAAGGCAACTTATACCTTATTTAATTCAAGAAGGTCATTCGTTAACAATAGTAAGCAGAAAACGTAATACTAAAGTCCTATTAGGTAAACATCATGAACAATTGAGCTATATAAACTTAGATCCATCAAAGTCCTTAAGTTGGAAAGAAAAAATACTGTTAAATGCGATTGAAGAATCTGAAGGAGTTATAAATCTAGCAGGTGAACCAATTGCAGAGAAAAGATGGACTAAAAAGCAATGTCAATTAATCGAAGACAGTCGCCTAAATACAACAAGTTATTTAATAAATGCTATTCAAAAGCTATCAAAACCTCCAAGTATTCTTATAAATGCATCTGCAATTGGATTTTATGGTACAAGTCTTTATGATGAATTTAATGAGAGAAGTTCTTCAGGTAATGATTTTTTAGCAAATATTTGCCAAAGATGGGAAGAGGCCGCAAAAGCAAAGCCAAAATCAACTAGATTAGTCATTCTTCGTATAGGAATTGTAATGGGTAAAGATGGAGGTGCTTTGGGCAAAATGTTGCCAATTTTTAAAGCAGGTTTAGGTGGTCCTTTAGGTAACGGTTTGCAATGGATGAGCTGGATCCATAGATATGATTTGTGCAGAATTATTGGGGCTGCTTTGAATAATAAAAGCTGGTCTGGAAGTATTAATTGCATCGCTCCAAAACCAATACAAATGTTTCAATTTTGTGAAACATTAGGCATGATTATTAATCGTCCAAGCCTTATACAAGTTCCAGGTTTTCTATTAAAGTTTTTACTAGGTGATGGAGCTAAAGTAGTACTTGAGGGTCAAAAGGTGACTTCCGTAAAGCTTAAGAATCTTGGATTTAGTTTTAAATATCCTACTATCCAATCAGCTATAAATGCTGCAATCTCTGAAGACATTTAAGGTGCAACAGTCTGAGAGATTGAATTGATTATTCTTGTTGTTCCACCTTTTTCACCAAGCCTTAATAAGGCTTGTTTCTGACACTCTATTTTTAAATAGTCCTCTTTGGAAATCCTTTCATATAATAAAAGAATTAAATCTGCGGATTTCTTTAAAATATCCCCTCTTTTTCGAAGAGAGTTTTCTGCACAAAATACCGTCGGTCCAAGCAAGCGTCTTTGGGCTTCTGCAAAAGCAGTAGTGAATTGAGGCCCTTTGCCTGGAAGCTGAACAATTGGTTTAGAAAGTCCAACCGCTTGCTCAGTAGCTGTACCTGCCATGGCTATTATAAGGTCACTACTTTGAACAATTTTGAGAAAAGATTTCCAAAGTATATTAACCTTGAAACTTGAATTAATTATAGAAATAGTATCTTTTTCGAGATTACTATCTATTATTTTCCATCCATATTTAGATACTAATAAAAAGAGTTCATTCTTATTTAAAGAAGATACCAATGCCACATCAAAGCTTACAACTTTACTAGTAAATATGTCTTCTTTTAATAGTAGTAATAAATTTAGTATTTCCACTAGATTATTCTCCAACTCAGGCCGCCTACTTCCTGGCAATATACCAATTCTAAAATTACATTCTTCCAAAGGTTCTTGATCGCTAAAAACAGGATCCATAAAAGGGTTGCCTAGAAACATAGCTTTACGTCTCAATTGAAATGTTAAATCGTTTGCAGTCAACTGATCCCTACAATAAATTGCTTTAAAAATATTACTGCTTAAAAAATATCTACAAGGCCAAGGCAACCTCAGTTTACCTTCATAGTGACTAGAGTAAGCTACTAAATAAACAAATGTTGGTCTGCGCGTAAGCCATGCAGCAAGAACTGGAACAATATCACCAACAACTACAAAATGATCATATCTCTTAGAAACAAATAATAACTTCAGGATGCTATTAATCAAATAAATTAATTGACCTTGAATTAATTCAGTAAATCTACCCATCAAGCTTGTATATCCAATACCCCCAGTACTAAATTCACGTCTTAAGCCAATATTCTTAATGCCCATATTGGTATATGCCTTACCTTTACCAACTAATGCAAAAGCTTCTACTAAAAAACCTCTTTTCTTAAGCTCTAATGCCAAAAGGGAACCAGACAAATCCTCTCCATGACCATTACTAATTACTAAAAATTTTTTCAATTAAAAACCCAACCAAATCTTTACTTTGATTAAGGATTTCCATTCAGGCTTGCGGTCCAATCCATCCTCTATGGAAAGTTTTAATTCCTTCTCAATTTCTGGAACTATTAACAAAGCTCTTTTGACAAAATCGATATGATCCCGAACTCCCTTTGAATTAGTTTCTAATAAAGCAAGGCTTAAATTAACTCTTGCCTGAGGATCTTGGGCATTTAATTTAACTGCGGTACGAGCAGACTTCAAAGCATCCTCATTGCGATTACAAAGCAACTGCAGCCATGCAAGACAAGTCCATCCAGCTGATTGAGCTGGAGATACTGCAGTAATGTTTTCAAAGTCTTTAAGGACTTCGCTGGGGTCTACTCCTGATTGATATCTTGACATTGCTGCATCAAATTGACTTTCTTGATTGTGCTCCATTTAATTGCGATAAATAATAAGGATTAAATGACTATTGGTAAGTTACTTCAAACAGCAAAAGAACTTCCACATCCACATGTTTGTGTTGCATTTGGATTGGTGAAATTAAATCCTCCACCAATTAAATCAGTACTGAAATCCAATTGCATTCCATAAATATATAAAAGACTTTTCGCATCACAAACAACCTTAAACGATACTTCTTCAGAGGGTTTATATTCATAAACTTCATCATCTTCGTGTATGTCATTCATAGATACAAAATCCATGGTGTAACTCATCCCGCTACATCCACCTGAGCGAACTCCAACCCGAAGCAATTTATCTTTACCCTGATCAGTGCAAAGCCTAGCCAGCTGTCCCATGGCAACTTGGGTAATTAAAATACCTTTCCCATCTTGAGCAGTATGGGTTTTATCCACTGAATCTGATCTAGTCATAAGTTCAGAAAATGACTTAATGTCACTTTATTGAGAAACTTGATGTTTTGCTTCTTTCTAAATTGAACCTCTTATTAATAGAGTTATTAAGTCCTTCTTTTAAAGGCATGTGAAAGTAGCAATTGTCGGTGCTGGATTGGCTGGGCTGACAGCAGCAGTAGATCTTGTGGATGCAGGCCACGAGGTCGATATTTATGAAGCAAGGCCCTTCTTGGGAGGGAAAGTAGGTAGCTGGGAAGATTCTCAAGGGAATCATATAGAAATGGGTTTACACGTTTTTTTCTTTAACTATGCAAATCTTTTTGCATTAATGAAAAAGGTAGGTGCACTTGAAAATCTTTTACCCAAAGATCACACCCATTTATTTGTAAACAAAGGTGGAAATGTCAAATCGTTAGATTTTCGCTTTGCATTAGGAGCACCCTTTAATGGCCTCAAAGCATTTTTCACTACCCCACAACTGAATTGGATAGATAAACTTCGTAACGCATTAGCACTTGGAACTAGTCCAATCGTAAAAGGGCTGGTGGATTATGAGGGTGCCATGCAAACCATTAGAGAGCTTGATGCCATTAGCTTTCAAAAATGGTTTGTTAACCATGGAGGGAGTATTAATAGTATTAAACGGATGTGGAATCCAATAGCTTACGCTTTAGGTTTCATTGATTGTGAAACAATATCAGCAAGATGTATGTTAACTATATTTTTGATGTTTGCCGCAAAAACGGAAGCTTCAAAATTAAATCTTTTAAAAGGTTCACCTCATAAATGGCTTACAAAGCCAATTCTCAATTATATAGAAAGTAAAGGTGGGAAATTACATCTTCGGCATCGCGTCAAGGAAATACAATTTAATGACAATAAATCCCCAGAAGTAACAAGAATTATTCTCAATACACCTTCAGGAGAAATAAGTATACAAGCAGATAAGTATCTAGCAGCATGTGATGTACCAGGAATACAAAAATTAATTCCATCTGAATGGAAAAAGTTCCCGGAATTTTTAGCAATTAATAAGCTTGACGCTGTCCCAGTGGCAACAGTACAACTTAGATATGATGGATGGGTTACAGAACTGAATAACCTTTCTGGTCAAAAAAATCTTCAAGTCCCTACAGGATTAGACAATCTTTTATATACAGCAGATGCGGACTTTAGCTGCTTTGCAGATCTTGCGCTAACTAGTCCGGAAGATTACCGTCGTGAAGGTGTGGGATCATTGCTTCAATGCGTTCTAACTCCAGGAGATCCTTGGATATCAAAATCTAACGAAGCAATTATTAGTCATACTGACGCGCAAGTCAGAGAACTTTTTCCATCTTCAAGTGATCTGAAATTGGTTTGGAGTAACGTCGTAAAACTAGCTAAATCTCTGTATAGAGAATCACCAGGGATGGAACCATATAGGCCTAAGCAATCAACTTCTATTAGTAATTTTTTCTTAGCAGGAAGTTATACAAAACAGGACTATATTGATTCTATGGAGGGTGCAACTATGAGTGGACATTTAGCTGCTGCTGAAATCCTAGAAAAACCAAGCACTCTGAAAAAAAATTCTGCTGTTTTTTAATATGGGAAGTTGGCTAGAACACACTGTAACCACTCAAATCAATGCTCCAGTTCAAAGGGTCTGGAATATTTGGAGTGATTTAGAGGCAATGCCGCTCTGGATGACATGGATTGAATCAGTGAAAACCATTGATGATGAAGCAAAGGTTCTTCCTGACATTACTGAATGGACATTAGCGGCAAATGGTTTTCGATTTAAATGGAAAGCAAAAATAAACCAAAGAATTGAAAAAGAAAATTTGCAATGGGAATCAATTGGCGGTCTACCAACCAAAGGCTCTGTTTATTTTGAGTCAAAAGATAATCAAATGACAAAAGTAAAGCTTATTATTTCCTATGAACTTCCCAAAATGCTAGCGAGACTAATGGAAGAAAATATCTTGGGTAAGATGGTTACAAATGAACTACAAACTAACTTGAACAATTTCAAAAGTCTAGTAGAAAGTGAATATGGTCAGTAATACTTTTAAATTACATTCACAACAATTGGATACACGCATTAACTAATCCATCTAAATCATGAGGTTCAGCTTCAGCATCAACTCTCTTAAAATAATCAATACAACTAATAGATGTTTGAGGCCCTATAGATATTATTTGAATATCAACTAATATTTTTTGCCAGTTCTTGCCAAAGTATTTCTCAAGTAAACTTGCAGTATTAGCAACTGTTTTACCACTTGTAAAGGCTATTATATTAACTTCTTTCTGCTTCAAAGCATGAATAGTTTCTTGAGGAATATTATCTGGACAACGTGATTCATATGCTGGAACCTGTACTACTTTTGCTCCAGCTTTAATAAATGATTCTGAAAGGAATTTTCTTCCACCACTTTGAACTCTGGGCAATAAAACCTTTAAACCCAAACCAGAAACCGGGAAATTTTCGATAAGACTCTCTGCTACAAATTGTGGAGGTATAAAATCCACACTAACGTCAATATCTTTTAGCGATCTAGCTGTTTTCCTGCCTACCGCAGCAATTTTCAAATTAGTAGGTAAATCTACTAAGGATCGGTCTTTAAGATTTAATCTCGATTCAACAGCTTGTACACCATTGCTACTAGAAAATATAATCCAATGAAAGCTATCTAATTCAAGCAAAGCATTATCTAGCAAAGTCCATTTATCTGGCGGACCTATCACTAAAGCTGGTAAATCATACACTAATGCACCTACTGCTTCAAAAGCATATCTAGCTTCAGATTGTTGATCTTGAGATCTAGTTATAACAATTTTTTTACCACTTAAAGAAAATGGTTTATCGACATGATTCATTATCAATACTAATATTTAATCAATGAATTCTGAATTGATCTTAGCATGACAATATTCTTGTTCCTTAGTCCTTTGAAACAAAATATTCATTACTTTTTCTTGGGCCAAAGGCATTTGACCTGGACTAAAGATACTAGGTATTGATGGTTCTAAAACCGTTACCAAATCATTCCATAAATAAGAACTACCATATAAAACTAAGCCTGCTAAGCGATTACATTTTTGTAACTGCTTTACAACATTAACCCAAGGCTCGCTTAATGCACTATCCCCTGAGAATGGATTACCTCGTATAAATAACTGTAATAAGAAAATACCTTCTCCAAACCTATCTAAAGCTAATGGTTCACTCTTATTATTTTGCCAGGGTGAAATACCTAAAGAATGGATCACCACATTCTGAAATCCCAAATTTTCAGGGAAAGTAAGTGCCGGGGAAGAGCGATTTAAAACTAATTTGGCATGTAAGCTATCTACTCTAATAAGGTTTATTAATCTTCGAGATTTATTAATTTCTAGTCTATTTCTATATTCTATAGATAAGTCTAAAAGTTGATTAGATAAGCTATGATAATCGCAATTTTTGATTGAAAATTTTGCTTTCAATCTAATTGATTGCTTATGCTTAGAAGGCTTATCTATATGCATTTTAAGAGCCTTACTTCTTCTTAAAAGAGAATCTTTTAACCGTTGGATAGGAACTTGCCCACTAATAATCAAATCTACAATTGAATCTATTGCATCAGAGACATTTTCTGGCATTAATATTAAATCAGCACCAGCGGCAAAGGCCATTGCAGCTGATAGCTTGCTACCATAATTCCTAGTGATTGCCTTCATTACTAAAGCATCCGTGACTATTAAACCTTTAAAGTCCAATTTTTCTCTTAAAAGATTAGTTAAAACCTTTTTTGAAAAAGTTACAGGATGATTTGAATCAATATTTTTTAAATATAAATGAGCAGTCATTATAGAACTGATTTGTTCATTTATTAGAGCCCTAAAAGGCAAAAGTTCTCTTCGATTCAACAGGGCTAAATCATTTTCTAAAACCGGCAACTGCATATGTGAATCAACATTTGTATCTCCATGCCCTGGGAAATGTTTTGCACAGCCCAATATGCCTGCATTGCTCAAGCCTCTATAGAAAGCAGAACATAGAGCTGAAACACTTATCGCATCATCGCTCCATGCACGCATATTGATCACTGGATTTAACGGGTTTGTATTTACATCGCAAACTGGGGCTAAGACCCAATTCAATCCACACAGAAGTGCCTCCTTGCCAATCGCAATCCCATATTGTTCGGCCAAGGAAATGGCATGCTGAGGGTCTTTCTTGTGGAGAAGCCCTAAAGCCATTGGAGGCGTTAACCATGTCCCGCCTTGAAATCGTTGACCTACCCCTTCTTCAACATCAGCACAAAGAAAAATTTTTTTATCTGACCAACTATTTAATTGAGAGCAACGCCTTTCTAAATCCTCGATTGTCCCTCCATGCAAAATTACTCCACCAATGCCTTCTTCTAAGAACTTTTGAAGTTGATCATTAGTACATTCCCAATTCGGGTATTCCCTTAATGAATCCATGCCATGAGCACTAGCTCGAATAATTATTAATTCAGCGACTTCACGTCGAAGTTCCTTCAGTTCTAAAGAAGCCAATCTTAGTCGTCCATCTCGGGAATAATTTGATTTTTACTTTTACGACGTGCTTCTAATTTCCCTAAAAGATTTAATACGGACATACCTTTTTCCATTCCTTTATCTAAACGGAAAACCAATTCAGGTGCTCTTCTCATTTGTAACCTTCTTCCTAACTCTCCTCGTAAATATCCAACAGATGCTTCTAAAGCTAAAAAAGCTTGATCAGATTTAGTCTCATCACCAAAAATACTTACAAAGATCTTGCAATGCTGTAGATCACCAGAAACTTCGACCTCAGTAATTGTGATCATCCTTGAATCAACTCTGTGATCCTTAAGCCCATTCATTAAAAGATTACTCATTTCTTTTCGAATGAGTGCAGAAAATTTTTCAACGCGCCTACTCAAAGCCATAGCTAAACCAAAGTGTCCGGAAGAACCATCGCTTTTACTACAAAATAAAAAGTCAGTATTATGCTAATACAAGCTCCTATAAGGGCTATTGCCGTAATAGGATTTTTACTCCTTTGTATAAGCGGCTCAAGAAAAGCTGTAAAAATGCCTAAGACAATAGTAATGAGATATTTGGGATATCTAAAAACATTTGAAAAAAACTCGCCCATTGCGTCACGATTGAATACATATAATAGTTACTCTGCTCATCTTTGAGTGCAAAGTTTCATGTTGGAACTATATCAATTTCGTTACTCGCCCTTTTGCCTGAAAATTAGAATGGCCTTACAAGCAAAGGAGTTGAGTTGCAGAATTATAGAAGTTGTTCCTGGCGTCGGACAGTTCAATATTTTTCGCCTATCTGGACAAAGGCAAGTTCCCATCTTGAAAGATAGAGATAATGTTATTTCAGGCTCAAGTGAAATTATTGAATATTTAGAAGAAATCAAACCTGAACCGCAATTAATTCCATCAAATCCTAAAGAAGCTGCACAAGTCCATCTAATAGAAAATTGGGCAGATACGACTTTCAGTAATGCTGCAAAAAAAGCCCTTTTAAAATCAGCAACTTTAAACAAAGACTTAAGAGTAGCTTTGTTGCCAAATGAAATTCCTAGCAGTATTAAAGAATTTCTTGGGAAGCTACCCTGTGAAGCCATAAATGAATTTGGTAGTTTAATCAACTACGGGGAAGATTCTTCCTTGCTTAAAAGTTTAGAAAATTTGTCAAACTTAGTTCATGAGAAAGAATGGTTAGTTGGGAATTCATTAAGCGTTGCAGACCTTGCAGTGGCTGCACAGTTATCCCTAATAAAGTTTCCAACTTCCTCAGGTGAAGTAATATCAGGGAAAGGTTGCAAAGGTCTAGCTGATGATCCCAAGTTAAAAAATTTATTTACTTGGAGAGATCAATTAGAGCTTTATCTTTTGCAAAACTCATCGTATATGATGTAAAAATTATTTTTAACTAATTTTTAAGATTATTTTTGCATCTAATGAATTGTATTTCAAAAATACCTTTGTTTAATCGAATTCAAACTAAAGTCAAAAGGATTATCTAATGCTCTCATAAACGGATCATTTGCTAAGTCTCAACAAATTAGTAAAACTATTTCAATTAATTGTTTCATGTCAGATCCATTAATCAGATCCTGTTCTAACTATGTCGTACTCGAGCCAGGTGAAAAGGAAAAATTCTTACAAGAGAAAGAAACTCTAATTTGGTTAGAAAGTTGGCTATGCAAACTTGAAGAATTGCCTAAAGACCTGGCAAATCAAGCATCGAATCGAGATGCTGCGCAACGTTTATTGGATACAGCCTGCGAACTAGAGATAAGACCTGGGTTCACCCTGCAATGGTTTGCTATACGCTTAGACCCTAAGGCTCATTAATAATTGATTCTAAATGCTCCAAGATTAAATCAGCTACTTCATCAGGTGTTTCCTGATTGATTGGCACATGAAGATCAGCTTCTAAATATAAAGATTTACGTTTGTTGAATAAGTCGTCAAAATCTTGAACGAGATTTTTTTTTAATAAAGGTCTAATTGGTTTGTCTGCATTTAATCTTGTCAAATTAATAGATCGATTTGGGTTTAACCAAACAACAACACCTTGGTGCAATATTCCCCAATTTTCAGACTTAATAACTATTCCTCCTCCAGTTGCTACTACCAAGGAGTGTCTTTGGCCAATTTCTTTCAAGACTTGAGTCTCTATGTCTCTAAAAGCATGTTCACCATCTTGATTGAAAATATCCGAGATGTTTTTCTGTGCTAACTCCTCAACAACTTTATCAACATCCACAAAACGATAAGATAATTTACTTGCAAGGATAGGGCCAGTAATACTTTTACCAGATCCCATCATGCCAACCAAATAAAGATTACGGCCACCTAACTCTTTAGTTGATAAATTGGGAGTCGATAAAGGATTCATGAAGACAGAAAGGATAAAAGCTACTTAAACTGACTCTTAGAGGAGCCTGTCATGACTGAGATCACATCTCCAGCAAAACATGGGAAAGGAAGACTGTGTGTAATTACACGAAGAGCCTGCTTTAGTGCTAGTCATCGTTATTGGCTTCCTGAATTATCTCCTGATGATAATGTCTCAAGCTTTGGGAATTGTGCAATAGCACCAGGGCATGGACATAATTATGAATTGATTGTTTCCATGGAAGGGCAGTTGAATAATGATGGAATGGTCTTGAATCTGTCAGATGTAAAGCATGCCATCAAAGCAGAAGTAACTGACCAACTTGATTTTAGATTTCTAAATGAGACATGGCCAGAATTCGACTTGTCACAGCCCAAAGGCTCATTACCAACCACAGAAGCTTTAGTCAAAACTATATGGGAACGTTTAGAACAGCATTTACCATTAGTATCCTTAAGGCTATATGAACAAAAAGACTTGTGGGCCGATTATAGTGGAGATGATATGAAGGCTCATCTAACCATTCAAAAACACTTTGCTGCTGCCCATAGATTGGCAAGAGAAGAGCTTTCGTCTAACGAAAATGATTTAATTTATGGAAAATGTGCAAGGCCACATGGTCATGGTCATAATTATTTCCTGGATATCACAGTTGAAGGAGAAATCAATACAAGAACTGGCATGATATGTGATCTTGCAGCATTGCAAAATTTAGTTGAAGATATAATTATTGAACCTTTCGACCACTCTTTCTTAAATAAAGATATTCCATACTTTGCAAAATGTGTTCCAACTGCTGAGAACATTGCACTTTATATATCTGATCAACTAATGAAGCCAATAAACAGTCTTGGTGCAACTCTATACAAAGTACGACTACAAGAAAGTCCAAATAACGCAGCGGAGATATATCCAAAAAATCAAGAATTAGAATCTCTAAAATAATATTTTGCTTAAAAAAAATATCTTGAATACACCTTATATTAGACTTGTAATAGTAATTAGTATAGACGGAAGAGTTTGTGACAGAAATGGTCTCAGTCAAACAATAGGTGGTATCGGTGATAGAAAAGTTCTAGAAAACGCTTTAGCATGGTCTGATGCAACTCTAATGGGCACAGGAACATTAAAAGCTCTTAAAAATATTTGCTTGATTCATAATTTAAATTCACTCGAAAAAAGAAATTTAGAAGGCAAAGATAATCAACCTATATCACTAGTGATTGGAAAATCACAAAATATCTCTCCAGAGTATGATTATTTCAAACAACCGGTAAAAAGATGGTTAATCAGTACAGAAGACGAAAACAAGATAAATAGCAAGGTCAAAAATAAATTTACAATGATTTTAAAGAAGAAGTTTACATGGTCTGAAACCTTAAGTGATTTGCAAAAGTTAGGGTTATCAAAAATTGTTCTTCTTGGAGGACCTAAATTAATAGAATCATTCTTAATAGAAGACAGAATTAATGAACTTCAGCTAACAATTGCACCTAAAATACTAGGAGGTGATTATCCTTGGTTAAACTATAAAGATAGTTACAATGAAAGTAAATGGTTGTTGAAAGAAACGAAAGTATTAGAAAATGATGAATTACTTGTACGTTATATAAGAAATAAAAAGTGATATTTGTATAATGAAATTATTATAATCAATTTCATAAGCTTTGAAGAAATTCAGATTTTTTAAACCCTTTGCAAAAGATAGGCTCTCATGAGTGAATACAGCGTGAGATGGCTTTCTTCAATAAGAGAGATACCAGAAGAGTATTGGCAAAGCCTTGTTGGGGAAAATCTAAATCCTTTTTTTCAGTGGGAATGGCTAAAAATATTAGAAAGCTCAGATAGTATTTCAAGCAAAAATGGATGGCAACCCATTCATTTGAGTATTTGGAAGAAAAACAAGCCTATTGGGATTGCACTTCTATATTTAAAAAACCACAGTTATGGAGAATTTATTTTTGACAATGTATTTGTAAAAGTATCGCAAGAATTAAAGCTCAGGTATTACCCAAAACTAATTGGCATGAGTCCTCTTAGCCCCATAGAAGGTTATAAATTTTTCATTTCTTCTCAAGAAGATGAAAACAAGACAACAAAAATGATGCTTGATATTATAGATGAATTTGCGATAACCAATAAAATCTTAAGTTGTAATTTCCTATATGTAGATAATATGTGGGCACAAATAGTAAAACAATCAGAATACTTAGCGTGGATAAATCAACAAAGTTTATGGGAATCCTCTGGGGAGAATAACTTTTCTGATTATCTTGCTAGGTTTAACGCTAATCAGCGTCGAAATATAAAAAGAGAAAGGAAAAGTATTGAAAGATCTAAAATAAGTATAAGGGCAATAACTGGAAATGATGTTAATAATAATATACTACAAACTATGCATGAATTTTATGCAGAACATTGTTCGAAATGGGGAGTTTGGGGAAGTAAGTATTTAACAAAATCATTTTTTGACGAATTAGCATTGATAAATACAAAAAATCAGATTGTACTCTTCAGTGCATACAAGGAAGCACCTGATAAACCTTTAGCAATGTCTTTTTGTATGCGTAATGAAGAAATGCTGTGGGGAAGATATTGGGGATCTAAAGAAAGCATTGAAAACTTACATTTTGAGGTTTGTTACTACTCACCCATCGAATGGGCAATCAATAATGGTATTAAGAAATTTGATCCAGGAGCAGGTGGTAGGCACAAAAAACGAAGAGGCTTTATATCTACTCCGAGAGTGAGTCTTCACAAATGGTACAACAAGCATATGAGTGAACTTTTAAAAGCTTGGCTGCCTAAGGTAAATTTATACATTCAAGAGGAAATTCATGCATCAAACAATGAAGTCCCATTTAAAAGTAACCAAATAGAACTATGATTGAAATACATAAATTAACTTTGATTATGGGAACTTCCAATAATTCAGAAGGGAATATAAGCTCTTCTAAGAAGGGGCTTTTGCAATATAGAGATGACCAGAAACAAGTCCTATTTAGGATATTTGGCATGGAAATGACCGCTCCTCAAGGTCTAAGGAATCCAAGGATTGTTTACATATCATTCATATTAATAAACCTTATTCTTTTAATCGCTTTAAAAAACTTTATCTCAACCTGATCTAATACATTAGCAATATTTTTATTTAGTCAGTATTCCCTATTTTTAAGTTGATAATATTCTCAACTTAAAAAGTATCTTACAGGTCATGATTTTATTCAATGTAGAAATCGCTATATGGTTTTTTATAAATTGCTTATGAATTTTCATTAAATGCTCTTTGTATTAACAGTCATGAGAAACAAATTTTCTTCAAATTCATTAACTAGTGAAATTATAAGTATTGATTCTGAATACTCAAAAAGATTCATTCATCTAGACCCAAATGGTTATTTCATAATCAAATTAGATCTACAGGGCAATACAATAATCGTAGAACATTACACGAACAATCTAGATGAACTTGGAAGGGCTACAGATCCTAAAACTGGGAAGCCAATTAAATGTACAACAAATAAAAAGCGTCAACCAATTGCGGTTTATCAAGGACGGAGTGCTAAAGAAGTTGGGATACAACTCACAGAAGGTGAAAATAAAATCAAAACCGAATGTATAGATCATGCTCTGTATCTAGGAAGAGAACTACAAAAAGCGGAATACTGTCTAATCAATAAAATTGCTTATATCCAAGATTAGGAGAAAGGTATTGTAAAGAGTAAGTAGCCCATCCAAAATTTCCTTTTTTCTGTTCTAATAGAATATTGGTTAATTTTTTTTAGAATGGGAATTATTTTTTATGTAAGTCTTGTAGGCCTTGGCTTAGGAGCAGCCTTTGGAATACAAAAAATTCTCCAGGCAATAAAATTGATCTAAGGGTCAACAATCTCTCCTGTGAGGTCATACAGATCAGAACCGGTGATCAAAACATTCACCATACTTCCAGCTTGAATACTTGATTCTCCATCAGGAATCCTCATCCTAACTTCACCATCAACTTCTGGTGCAAAGCGAGCGCAACGGCCTATCAGCTCTTGTGTATTTAAGTCTTTACGCTCAATAAGAACATCTAAATTCCTTCCAACACAAGCTTGATTTTTAGCTTCTGAAATAGGTTGTTGAATAGAAATGATCTTATCTTTTCTTGCCTGAGCCAACTTCAAGGGAACTTGATCGGTAAATTCAGCTGCTTTCGTTCCTAATTCTTTAGAAAAAGTAAATACACCAACATGATCAAATTTTTGCTCTTGAATAAAAGAGCAAAGATGTTCAAACTGAATCCGGGTTTCTCCTGGGAAACCAACAATCAAAGTAGTTCTTAGAATTGCTTCAGGTAATTGTTCTCTAATACGATCTAAAACAAGGGAGTTTACATCTGACTGCCAAGGACGATTCATGGCTCTCAAAACATCTGGATGGCTATGTTGAAGCGGTAAATCAAGATATGGCAAAACATTTGAGACTTCTCTATAGGCTGCTAGCACATCTTTTGTCAGTCCAGTTGGATATGCGTAATGTATTCGGATCCAAGGAATATCAACATCTCCAAGAGCTCTTAAAAGTTCTGCAAGATAAGGTCGATGATAAATATCTATTCCATAATTAGTTGTTATCTGACTAATTAAAATTAATTCTTTAACACCTTCAGCAGCAAGTTGATTGGCCTCATTAATAATTGAGTCAAGTGATCTACTCCTTTGATTACCACGTAATGTGGGGATAATACAGAAAGCACATCGATAATTACAGCCTTCAGCAACTTTCAGATAAGCAACATGTTTACCAGTTGTTCTATAACGTGGTAAATGTTCATCGCCCACAAAAACAGGTTGATCACTAACTTTATTTACTATTTCCCCCTGACGAACTCTATGTAAAACTTCAACGATGTTTTGATAATCTCCTGTGCCTACAATTGCCTTAGCTTCAGGGATAGATTCCAGTAACTTCATTTGAAAATGTTGGGCCAAACATCCTGCAATAATTATTTCCTTCCCCTTATCAGCAAGTTCTACTAAAACCCTTACAGACTCTTCACGTGCTTGCTCTATAAAACTACAAGTGTTTACAACAACAACCTCTGCATGATCGGAATTACTAGTGACTCCAAAACCATCCTGTTTTAGCAAGCCCATCATGTGCTCAGTATCTACAAGGTTCTTTTCACATCCCAAATGTAAAAAAGCAACTGAAAGATCTCGATCATTAGGGGAACGAAGAGAATCAGCAACAATTTTTCCAGAGCAAGTCCTAATCATGTTCTAAACTCCAGATCAAAAGTTCATTTTTGAAAATAAAAGCTTGATGAACAGAAAACTGCAAGAATGAAAAAACCTTTCTGATAGAAATGGAATCTTCACTGCTTAAAAGTCGTCGACGTAACGACCAAGGGTCCAAATGGGCAAGAATCCTTGTAGCAGTTCTTGCAACGGTAGGAGTCATTGATACTGGTTCAATCACCTTTAATAGATGGGGGTGGATTGGATCATTATCTTGTCCTGGTGGAGTTGAAGGTTGCGACAAAGTACTTAGTAGTCCATGGGGGAATATATTTGATGGGAGTAATTTTTCTGTTCCATTATCTTTAATAGGATTAATTAGCTATTTAACACTACTACTACTAGCAATATTACCTCTATTCCCAGGACTTGTTGAAAGAAAAAAAGATTCAGTTAGACAAACTTGGTGGGGACTCTTCCTAATCTCGATAGGCATGGTTAGCTTCAGCTTCCTCCTTATAGGGATAATGCTATTCAAAATCAAAGCATTTTGTTTCTTTTGTATTCTTTCAGCATTTATATCAACAATTATTCTGATCTTAACTATAATTAGTGGAGGATTAGATGAACCGCGAGAAATGATATATAGAGGTTTTCTTGTTTCTGTTGCAGTTTTACTAGGTGGCTTTATATGGTCTGCATCTGTTGATCCAAGCAGGTCAGAAGCTTTATCAAATAGCCAAGGTGTCGCTCCTCCGGCTGTGGTGTCCAAGAGTACAACATCAGCAATAGCATTAGCAGAACATTTAACTGCTATTGGTGCCGTTAAATATTCCGCATATTGGTGCCCTCATTGTCATGATCAACAAGAGATATTTGGCAAAGAGGCTGTTAAGAAGCTTTTATTGGTGGAATGTGCCCCTGATGGTTTAAACAGTCAAACAAAACTTTGTAAAGAAAAGAATATTGAAGGTTTTCCCTCATGGGAAATTAATGGTGAACTTCAAGCAGGTGTTAAATCTCTAGAGGAATTGGCAAATATTAGTAACTATAAAGGCCCGAGAGATTTTTAGTCTTATTTAAATTTAACTGCCCTGGTTGAAATTTCTTTTCCTTTAATCTGTCTAGAATGGCACTGCCAAAAAGGTACCTTTCTGGGTGTATCTTTTCTAAAATGACCCCCTCTACTTTCCTTCCTAAATAAACAAGCTTGTAACATCAATAGACTAGTTAATTGTCTATGAGTTAAATCTAAAAGCAAGTTTAAATCCTTCCGGCTACTCTCATTGAAGTGAGTACAGCTATCAAGAGTTTGATTTCTAATAAAATCTAATAATTTCTCATTATTAAAGAAGTAAAGATCCTTTTTAATTTTTCGTATTGCCCTAATCATTCCTTTTTCCGTTCTATCTACTCCTGCTTCTTTCCAGCACAAAGAACGTAAATCACCTATTGAAGAGATTAAAGAATTAGAATTTATATTTTCACTCAATGGAATAGAAGGATTAGAAGTAATTATTTTTTTACTAATACTTAAAGTGTCAGAGATATTTGTTAATTCAATCAGAGACATTTGCCTCGCAAATACTAGGCATTCCATTAAGGAATTACTTGCCAATCTATTGGCACCATGAACGCCTGTACAAGCAACTTCACCGACAGCGTATAAACCTGAAAGTGATGTCGCCGCTTGTAAATCTGTTGATACTCCTCCCATCCAATAATGAGCTGCTGGTGCAACTGGTATTAAATTTGTCAATGGATCAACTCCAAGATCTCTACATCTTTGAAGAATCGAAGGGAACTGCATCTCTAATTTGTCTTTAGGAATATTTCTTAAATCAAGACCAATGTGATCGATTTTTTGATGGTGCATTGCTTGAAAAAGAGCTCTACTTACCTGATCTCTAGAGGAGAGATCTTTTCTTTCTAAATGGCTTACAGGACTATTTCCTTGTCGATCTACTAAAACAGCCCCCTCCCCTCTTACTGCCTCAGAAATTAGAAAGCATGGAGCATCGTCAAGTTTTATTGCCGTCGGATGAAACTGAACGAATTCAAGATCCTCAATAGCTGCGCCTGCATTCCATGCAAGAGCAATACCTTCGCCCGATGCTTGAGCAGGATTTGTAGTGTTTTTAAATAAATGACCGCCACCCCCAGTCGCTAGGACCACTGCTCTAGAAAAAATCCAATGCAAAAGAGGTCCATCAAGAACTTGTACACCTAAACAACGATTATTTTCAACTAATAGCTGAGTAGCTCGAACTCCCCGACGATGAAGAATATTAGAACGCTGTTCGACTTGATCACGAAGCACATCAACTAAAGCTCTTCCTGTTCGATCCTGAACATGTAAGACACGCCTATGACTATGAGCCGCCTCTAAAGTTGTAGCAAGACCATTGAGATCCCTATCAAAATCCATTCCAAGATTCAGGAGACGTTGAACACATTGCGGTGCTTGATCTACAAGCATCTTTACTGAATCAAAATCACATAAGCCAGCACCTGCATTAAAAGTGTCCTCGGCATGACTTGACAGACTATCTTCAGATCGGGTAACAGCAGCTATACCTCCTTGCGCCCATCTGCTAGCCGATCTATTACTTGTATTCCTATTTAAAAGCAAAATTTTCAAATTCGCAGGCATTTCAAGGCAAGTCATCAAACCTGCTGCACCTGCACCTATTACTATTACATCCCAATTAGAAGGAATTATTTTATAGGAATTATTTAAATCCATAAATACTTTATGAATCAAATCAATCCACTTAATTTAGGTTGAAGCAAAGTTGTTAATAAAAACAAGCCATCAACCCATAAAGTAGTTGTTAATGCTGCACTTGCTACTAACCAAGTTGCACCTTCTAAGGACATAACAATATTTCCTCTCTGACGCATTTGATCTGAAATTAAGAATATGAAAACAGCTGCAATTAAAAGCAAAAATATTGGCCAAGGGTGCAAAAGATTTAATGCTGTTTCGTTCAGAGCTTTTGAAGCATTGTCAAAAGATGCATTCACAACTTCAGGCCATTTACCCATGACTCCAGTAAGAACCATCATAAAATCTGTAAAAGCTGTCCCAAGCAAGCAAGCCAAATAGAAACTTGCTCCTATTCGCCATTTAGTCGTTATTCCTATCAAAGCCAATGGAGTTGCCACAGCTTCGACTGGAAGATGAAGAACAGGATGCATTCTCAACCAACCCCAAAACAGGCATCCACCTAACCAACTTCCACTAACGCCTACTAAAAGTGAACCAATGCGAGACCATTTCCCATCACAATAATCACCTAAATAAAAACCAACTCCCAAAAGGACAAAAGTAAACAAAAGGGCAGACAAAGGTTGAAAATGCACCCATGGTGCTTGTAAAAAAACAGGGAGCACGACAAGTGAACTAGCCCAAAATTGCAGCGTCCTTGGGTTCGTTAAATACACGTCATTGAAACAAGCGTGATTTTTAGTGGAGGGAGAGTTGTTCAGAATGTTGCAAATTCAAATTAGCTAGCCAGCAGTTTCTCCTTTTATTAAATAAACTGGTAGGGAGATATTTATAGAAAAGTAAGATAAAACCTATGCACATGAGTACAAATTTATGCATAGGGTTGATCAATTGAAATTAAGCATTGATCTTCAACTATCCATTAAATTCACTCTGAACATCTCATGCTCTTAAACTGTGTGGAATGAGCCTTCTCAAAAAATAGTTGCTGAAAATTCCCTGAATTCCAAGGGAGTAAAAGCTATTAAGCCTGCAATAGTGGAGCATGTTGAACCGGGCTCCATAGGCGAGGAGCTGGGATTTGAGCCTGGAGACAAATTAATTAGCATAAATGGAACAAAACCACGAGATCTAATTGATTACAGATATTTAATTGTTGAAGAAGAGCTAGAACTAAAGGTTCTTGACAAAAATGGGAAATTACATGAAATACAACTTGAAAAAGATAATGATCAAAATCTAGGTCTTGCATTCACAGAAGCTCTCTTTGATGGTATCTATCAATGCAATAACAATTGCTCATTTTGTTTTATTGATCAACAACCAAAAGGACAGAGAAAAAGTTTATACATTAAAGATGATGATTATAGAATGAGTTTTTTATATGGATCTTATTTAACACTTACTAATCTGAACAAAAATGATTGGTCAAGAATTGAGGTTCAGAGACTCTCCCCTTTATTTATATCTGTTCACTCTACTAATGAAAAAGTAAGGTCAAAAATGTTAAAGAATGAACGTGCTGGATTGATTATGAATCAAATAAAATGGTTTTCAGAACGAAATCTACAAATCCATGCTCAAGTTGTTGTTTGCCCTGGCTTAAATGATGGAAAAAACCTTGAGAATACACTTAACGATCTATTTAAATATGCTCAAGGCAACTGGCCAGCAGTGCTATCTGCAGCAGTAGTCCCAGTAGGATTAACACGTTTTCGACCTGATAATGACGGCTTAATCCCTGTCAGTCATGAATGCGCAAACACAGTTATAAATCAAGTTGAAAAGCTTCAACAAACTTATAAAGCCTCACTAGGATCCAGATTTGCATGGCTCTCTGATGAATGGTACTTGCTAGCAGAAAAACCCTTACCAAAGAGAGAAGAATATGAAGACCTACCTCAAGAAGAAAATGGCGTTGGCAGCATCCGATCCTTTCTAGAAAATTTGAATAAAGCAACTCAAGGTCTACCTAAAAGAATTGAAAAGCCACGATGCTGCAGCTGGGTAGTTGGCAAGCTGGTGGAAAGTGCTCTTACCCCTATATGCGAGAAACTAAATAGAGTTGGCTCTTTATCAATCTATTTGTATGGACTACCTAGTAACTACTGGGGACAAGATAAAGTAGTAACAGGATTGCTAACAGGAAAAGATCTTATAGAAGGATTACATCAAAAAGACTTAGGAGAGGTATTACTACTTCCTTCAGTAATGCTGAAACATCAAAAAGATGTTTTTCTTGATAATATGAAAGTAAACGAGGTAAGCAGAGTTCTCAATGTTCCTATAGAAATTGTTTATGGACCAATTGACTTTATTTCTAAGGCTATAGGGATAGAAGAAAAGTCAACAATCATTAATTAATCTATTGCTGTCAATGAGAAGAATCTCTTCAAAATTTATTATTACAACACTCCTTTTTAATGGAGCAATATGTTGTGCAATCTCTCCATTCAGCGATAAAGTTATAAGTGCAGAAAGAGATGTTAATCTAAAAGTCCCTAGTCAAATTAATGAAGTAAAGATTACAAAAGAGATTATTTTAGCTAAAGAAGATATTTTGAATCTAATTAAAATTAATAGTAAAGAATTAGAAATAATGAGAAGTAGAATTGAACAAGCTAAATATACTTTAAAAAGTGAAATCTCCTCCTGGTACCCAAACCTTGATGTTTCAGGGACAGGCTTGCCACAATACTTATCAGGTACAACTTACAATGAATCCTCCGCTGACACATCCAGTAAGCAATTGAAAGCAAGCCTTAGTACTACAGTAAGATGGTACCTAGTAAATCCATCTCGGGTACCTGATATTGCTGCAGCTAGAGACGAATTAGATAATGCAAAAATTGCATATGAGATTAAATTAAGAGACTTATTTCTTGAAGGACTCAAACAATTCTTTCAATTACAAAAATCGAATGAAGAGGTTCGCATAGCAAAAGACTCTATTTTAACTTCCAAGCAATCTCTTGAAGAAGCTGAGATTAGATTAGATGCAGGGATAGGTACCAAATTTGAAGTTCTTGAAGCAAAAGCGCAATTAGCCAAAGATAAGCAATTACATACAAGAAAATTGGGAGAAAAGAGAATTAATCAAAGAGGGTTAGCAAATATACTTAATCTCAATTACAATACAAACCCTATAATAGTTTCAAGACCTGAGATTATTGGAGTCTGGAATACTTCCTTAGAGGAAAGTATTATTAATGCATATTCATACCAAAAAGAACTAAAGAAATTAATACTAGATATCTCAATAAATAATAGCAAAGCTAACTCTGTTTTAGCTTCTTCTCAGCCCAAATTAAGCATATTCAATACATATAGTACTTCACTAAGTCAAGGCCAGGTTGGCGTGTCTAATCCAGATATGAGCAACAATACATTCAGCGATAGTAATACTATAGGTTTGCAATTTGACTGGAAAATATTTGACGGTGGATATGGAAAATCTGCTTATCATTCAAGGAAAGAAAAAACAAAAGAACTGGAAGCCGATTTTACTTCAAGAAAAAATCAAATTCGCAAAGAGGTAGAAGAAAGTTTTTACAATTTAGAAATAGCAAAAAATAATATTAATAATACCTTTAATGAAGTTTTAGCAGCGAAAGAAGCTTTAAGATTAGCATTATTAAGATTAAAAGCAGGGATTACAACCCAACGGGAAGTAGTTAGCAATCAGCGAGATCTTACCGAGGCTGAAGTAAATTATGTTGTATCAATAACAGATTATAATTCCAACCTCATCAAATTACGTAGAGAAACAGGCATTAATAATTTACAAGCATGTACACAAATTAAAGACGTTGAATTGGAGGAAAAAAATGAAGGCAGTGATAGTTATATGAATTCAAACACAAACGAAATGAGTTTACCTTGTAAAGAACTTATATAATAAATATATATGATGCAAGAAACTCCAACTCAACTTCATTCAACCCAGCTCAAGGAAATAAATGAGATGGTTGATAAAGTGGTAATTCGCCAACTTAATGACTTTGGTCAAATAAGTACTGAACTTAAAAAGGATGGAACCTTAATAACAAGTTGTGATAGATGGAGTGATGAATTCATAGTCCGAGAAATTACAAGGATTACTTCGAACCAAGAAGGTGTTTTAAGTGAAGAAGGTTCAAAAATAGTGCCTAATTCTCAAGCATATTGGGTTGTTGACCCTCTAGATGGAACAACAAATTTTGCAGCAGGAATACCTCATTGGGGTATTTCGATTGCCCGTTTTGCAGGAGGATCGCCTCAAACTGCTTTACTAGATATTCCCGCTTTAAAAAAAAGAATTCTTGCAATCAGAGGTAAAGGAGTATGGGTTAACAACGAAAAAATAGATCCTCAAAAGAAATTAACTTCTAAAAGTGAATGCGTTTCTCTTTGCAGTAGATCAATAAACGTCTTGCAAAAAAGACCAAGCGAGTCTTTTCCAGGCAAAATTCGTCTATTAGGTGTATCAAGCTTAAATATGCTAAGCGTAGCAATTGGGCAAACCTTTGGAGCATTAGAAGCAACTCCAAAAATTTGGGATATTGCTGCTGCTTGGTTAATTTTAACTGAATTAAAGTGTCCTATCCGTTGGTTAGACATTAATCCAACAAATTTAGATGCTGGAAGGAATTTAAGCCAAGTAAATTTCCCCTTAATTACAGCTATATCTGAACAGGATTTAGAAAAGCTTGTGCCATGGAGTAATATATTAATGGAGCATATTTATCCTAAGTTAAATATCAAAATTGCAAATTACTAGTCTAATAATATAAATAAAATTGCTTTTACAAGAAATCTTCTGATTAGCTATTAAAATATTAATTAACTTGACTAGGCCAAGAGTGATTAATCGATGGAAAAGCCAATGTAGATGGTTGATTAGAAGTTTGTGGCACGCATCACAAAGATGGAGTAGATGCGACTGCGTTGACCTTAGTGCTGCTTTTGCCTATTACACACTTCAGTCATTCTTCCCAATTCTATTAATTTCACTCTCTGTAGCGTCATGGTTTCTAGGCAACCAACAAGGTCTTGATCAACAAATAATTGGTTTGGCTGCTCAAGTTTTGCCACCATCAGTAGTTGGTTTAGTTGATACAACATTAGTAAAGCTGGTTAATCAAAAATTTGGCGCAGGCATACTTGGAGCAATGTTTTTAATCATTACTGCTGGGAATGCATATCTAACTTTGCAAAGAGGGGCAGATCGACTTTGGGAAGATGCTCTCCCAATTAAAAATGGAGGAAAACCATTTAAAGAGCAAGCATTTAGATTTATTCGAAATAGGGTAGAAGCTTTCTTAGTTGTTCTTTTAGTTGGTTTTTTAATGGTTCTTGATGAAATAAGTGCGTATATAAGATTGATACCAGGTGCAGTATGGACAGACTTGAAGAATTCAAGTCCTGCTATCACAAATACATTGGCAAGAATACCGGTAATAGAACTAGGGCAAGTAGTAATTCCATTTATAGGTTTTACTGTAATGGCATTTTTATTTCAAAGTTTAGTTCCACCTAGAAGAGTCCCTCTTAGACCATTAATTCCTGGTTCAGTAATGATTGGAACATTATTAACATTACTTAATTCCGCCGTTAGCAGAACAATTCTCTCTCTTGGTTCACGTTTTCAAGCGTATGGATTAATTAGTGGAGTACTGGTATTAACCCTTTGGATTTGGCTTGTTGGATTAATACTATATTTTGGACAATGCTGGAGTGTTGTGCTAGCAACAGGTCAAATGAAAAGGCATAAACAAAGAGAACTTCTCAAAGCTAAAACTTAAAATATGAACAAATCAGCTGGTTTGCTTCCTATAGCCATTATATTACTTTTTCTATTGCCTACACCAGCAGGTAAGTTTCTCTTTGATTTAGCTGGCAGTTTAATTTTACTTAGTTTATTTATACCAATATTATTAACTATAATTGGATGGATAGGATGGAAAGTTATAAAATCTCGAATGATTCAATGTAATTCATGTGGAACAACATATCCATCAAATCTATATCAATGTCCAATATGTGGATCAGAGCAAGTAAATGAAATTTCTGATAATAATAAAGAAACAAATTCACCTGCCAGCTCTGCAACAATAGATATAGAAGCTGAAGAGTCAGATTAATTTAAATCTTCTTCGCTAATTTCAATAACTTCCTGTTCTACTTTTTCCAATAATTTTTCACAATGTTCCAGATATAATTTCCCTTTAATATAAGACCTCTTTAAATCCTCTACTAAAATATTAGAAGTTTGCATTTTTTCCAATAAGATATCAAGCTCATTTAAGGCTTGTTCATAAGACAAATGAGATATTTTACTTTTTGATTCTTTTATAAATTGTTTTAATGAGTAATCATCTAATTTCTTAGTTTCATTAAACTTTTTAGTATTTTTTTTATTAGCGTCTGATGTAGCCACTACAAATTCCTATTAAGCTGAACATCTTCAACCTTGGTTTCAATATAACCATCCATTAACTCAAGAGTTAATTTTTCATTGAGTTTAACATTCATGCAATTCCTAATGGTCTCACCTGATTGATTTGTAATTATACAAAAACCTCTTTTCAGAATAGATTCTAGAGATAAAGTTTTAAGAATTTGTTTTCTCGTATCTAAATCCTTCCTAATACTTTTAATAGTTTTTAAGGGTGATTCTTTATTCCATTGGAATTTCCGTTCTAATAGTTTTTGTTTTTCTTTATTGAGAGCCCAAACAAAATAACCATCACATCTCTTTCGAATCTGTAAGCAATACTCTTTAGCAATCTCTCGGCTTGGCAATAAATCAACAATTGCTGCAGTAGGAGTTGCTGAGCGATGATCTGCCACTAAATCAGCAACTGTTAAGTCATCCTCATGGCCTAGGCCTGTAATTAATGGAACCGGTAAATTTGCAAGAGACCTACAAAGTTCTTCATCATCAAATATCATTAGATCTTCTCTGCTGCCTCCACCTCTTGCTAAAACAATGGCTTCTATTTTAAATTTTTTTTGATGATTTATTACTCTTTCAATTACAAGCTTTATTTTTTTAGAAACATCTCCTTGAACAGGTATAGGAAAAATAAAAACTTTTGAAGCTGGCCACCTTTCTTTAGCTGTTCTCAAAATATCTGCGAGTGCAGAACTTGGCACACTTGTCAAAATAGCTATATTTTTTGGATACTTTGGTAATTTTCTTCGTCTTGCTTCATCTATTAATCCTTCCTTAATTAATAAATCACGAACTACTTCAAATTTCTTTAGAACTGTTGAAAGTGTTGGTCTTATTGCAATTACTTGAACCACTAAACTTGCCCTATTTTCCCAAAAATTTAATCTCCCAAAAATTTCAATCCCATCTTGCTCGTTAGGTTGAAAGCTAACTTTCTTTAAAGTAGATGCCCAAATAACTCCCGTAATGCTTGCTTCGCCATCAGTAAGTGTTAGCCACAGATGTCCGTTCTTTAGTTGAGATTTAGAGACAGTCGCTACAAGGTTAAAACGTGGCGCAAAGCCTCTTGCTATCAAGCTACCTATTGCATGATTTAACTCCTTAACTGAATAAGTTGGGAGTGGTTCTAAATCCAAATTAGGAAAATATGATTAGGAGTCAGCACGAAATTCAGCCGAAACCAATTTGACCAAGAATTCCTTGACCAGTCAAAAGCTCTGTACTGAGACCAACCAAAATACCAATCATTGCCAAGCGGCCATTCCAAATTTCTGCATAATTTACGAACCCATATCGAGGTGAATTATCTTGGTTCATTAGTTTGCAAAATATTTATTGATAATTTTATCGAACAATACAGAAAAAATCATGGTCTAATCGTTTCTAAAGCTGGAAACCTCTTATCTGACATGCCTAACTCCATCAACAGGATGATATTCCTCGCCTGTGAGTTCCTCATAAATAATTGCAGGCAAACCAGTCTCAAACATAGTCTGTAGAGCCTCTTTAAGAAAAGGGTTCCAACCTCCTGTACTAACTTTCTCATGGCGAACAGTCCAATCCCATGTCCCTTGCAGATCTCTAGGGATACGCCCTTCTCTATCGCGACGAGCAACTAAATCAAGAGACTCAACCAAACCGACCTGAATAGGCTCCTTGCCATATGCAGGGGTCAGGCTTAATTCAAGACGTACCGGATCTTCTTTCAATAATTTCAACCGAAACCGTGGTGGCAATTTCACAGTTTTCAGGACAGCAACTACTATTCGAGTTCTTGATTCCAAAATTAACCCCCCGTGTAATTAATGAAAACCTTATTCATTTAAGAATCTCATATAACCTAATACGATAATCATTCAGAGGATTGTGGAGGTTCAAGGTCATTAGAGAAACGAACTGTGAGCAAGTCTTCATCTGTTATCTCTCCTTCTTTATTAAGCAATTCAGGATGAATAGTTAATCTACCAGTACGGTCATCTCCATCATGAAGGGATTTCCTGGGTAATTCATCGACCCTAGATAAGCTCCTGAACATCACTCGGAATGCTTGCCATAGAAGAACAAGTACTGCTACGAGATACAAAAATGAGAAGAAATAACTCTGCATTTATACTCATCGATGGTTTGATTGGTTGCCTATAGCTATCTTAAAGAAGTCCACCCCCCTATGGCGGCAATAAGATTATGAAAACTATAGGTTGAAATAAGTTGTGTTCTTTCTAAGTAAGAAATTCAATACAACAAAACTAAAAAAATTATTTAAGCTTCAAAATTAATTAGTAATTGATGATCTCATCTGAATTGGCCAAAGAAAGAATTTCAACCCAAAGATAATGAAAATAGCCCAATTAATTTATAACTCTGGATTATGTGGATTATTACTGGGCATATCAGCTTATTACGTTAAATCATCTCCAAATCTCCATAGCCCTTATCTGACAGAAAGTTCAAGAAGCTTAGTCCCAGGAAAATCATTTGTGACAGAAGCGGTTAATCAAAGTGGTCCTGCCGTCGTCACCATTGAAACTCAACGCAAAATAACAGTAAGACAGTACATCTTTCCCAAAAATTTCTTTGTGGACCCTAATCTTGAGAAATTTTTCAACCCTCCAAATAGCCAATCTCCTAAGCACCATGTTCAGAAAAGCCAAGGAAGTGGGGTCATTTTTTCAGAAGATGGTTTGGTATTAACTAATGCACATGTGGTTGAAAATACTGACAAATTGATTATTGGATTATCAGATGGCAAAAGATTTCCAGCGGAGATTATTGGCCAAGATTATCTAACTGATCTAGCAGTGGTTCGCATTCAAGGCAAGGGGCCATGGCCTATAGCACTTTTAGGTAATTCAGACAAACTTGTTGTAGGTGATTGGGCAATTGCAGTAGGCAACCCTTTCGGTTTAGAAAAAACAGTTACTCTAGGTATTATTAGTAACTTAAATAGAAATGTTTCTCAATTGGGTATTTCTGATAAAAGGTTGAAGTTAATTCAAACTGATGCAGCAATTAATCCTGGGAACTCTGGAGGGCCATTACTTAATTCCGCTGGAGAAGTAATAGGTATTAACACACTCGTGAGAACAGGTCCAGGAGCTGGATTAGGATTTGCAATACCTATTAATCAAGCTATAGAAATTGCAAACCAGTTAATAAATACTGGTAAAGCAATACACCCAATGATTGGTATTAATCTTTCTAACGTCCAATCTAAAAATGAAAAAAAATTTAATGCAGGAGTTAGAGTTGCTAGAGTGATACCGAATAGTCCTGCAGAAAAAGCTGGTTTTAAATTAAATGATATCGTAATTTCGATAAATGGTCTCATGGTTAATAATGCTGAAGAGGTGATCAACGAAATCAGCAATAATGGTATTGAAAAAAGAGTTACATTTAAGATATTTAGAAATGGTAAGAATATAAAAATACTAGTTAGACCCATTGACATGAGTTTATTCGAAATCAATTAATTGTAAGAGTATTATGATTTTTTTGTCTTTATCTTTCTTTTCCTTTGACGGTCACGATTAGCCAAACGCCTTGCTTCTTTTTTTGCCAGCTCTATCTCCTCTTGTTTATTCTTCTCTTCTTCTAATTTTTTACCTTTATAATAGTCATAATTTCCTAAATAAAGAAACATCTGGCCATCCCTTATTTCAATAATTTTATTAGCAACTTTAGAAATAAAATATCTATCGTGAGATACGATAATTACAGAGCCACTAAAATCATTAATTGCTTCTTCTAGCATTTCTTTTGCAGGTATATCTAAGTGATTGGTAGGCTCATCAAGCAATAAAAAATTGCATGGGTTCACTATAATCAAAGCCAAGGCAAGACGAGCCTTCTCCCCCCCGCTTAAATCAGATACATTTTTAAATACTTCATCTTTTGTAAAGCCAAAATTTCCTAATAATGAACGGACTTTTCGTTGAGGCCATTCCGGTGCCGCTTCGTATATAGTTTCAATAACTGTCTTATTTAAATCAAGAGCTTCAGATTGATTCTGCTCAAAATAACTAATTAAAACATTATATTTACCTATATTAATTTCGCCATCTTCAGGCTTTTCCATCCCCATCAATAACCTAAGAAAAGTAGATTTACCAGATCCATTAGGACCCATTATTGCGATACGATCCCCCGATACAATCTCAAGATTTGCTCCTAAAAAAATAATTTTATCTTCATAAGTAAGTGATATATCTTTTGCACTAGCTATATGCTTACCTGAGCGAGGTGCATTAGAAAAAGAAAACTTTGGCTGAGCCAATTGACTAACTGGCAATTCTATTCGATCAATTTTACTAATCATCTTCTCACGACTTTTAGCTTGCGTACTTCTAGTAGCACTTGCCCTAAAGCGATCTATATAAGCTTTTTGTACATCTAAGTCTTTCTGTTGACGATCAAAAGCTGCTTTTAAAGATTCCTCTTCAAACGATTTCTGCTCAAGATATTTAGTATAATTTCCAATATAAAACTTCGATTTACCATTTTCAGTATGAACTATATTTGTACAAATTTTATCTAAAAATCTTCTATCATGACTAATAATTATCATGGCAGAGTTCTGCTGCAATAAATAATTTTCTAGCCATTCGATTGTATCTAAATCTAAATGATTCGTAGGCTCATCTAATAATAATAGATCTGGTTCTTGTAAAAGTATTTTACCTAACGCTATTCTCATTTGCCATCCACCAGAAAAATTACCAACTAATTGATTCCCCTCATCAATTCGAAAACCTATAGTTGGTAACAACTTATCAATCTTTGCTTCAAGTTCATAACCATGTACCGCCTCAAATCGTGCTTGAAGAGCACCCAACTCTTTAACTAGTTGACCTAAATAAATAGAGTCATTAATAGCTTTCGGCGATTCTAATGAATGCTCGACTTCGATTTTTTGATTTAAAACCAATGATGCTTCCGAAAAAGCCTGAAATAATTCTTCCCTAACAGTTCTAGAAGGGTCAACATCAAATTCTTGTTGTAAATATGCAATAGCTGGTTCTCCTTGTTTAACAATTTCTCCAGCGGACGGTTCTTCTAAACCAGCAATGATTCTCAATTGAGTTGATTTACCAGCACCATTTACACCGACAAGGCCAACCCTTTGCCCAGACTTGATTTCCCAAGTAACGTCTTTAAGAACTTCCCCAGTGGAATAAATTTTGCTAACTCTCTCTAGTCTTATCACTATGAGCAAACCTCATGCATGGGTATAGTTCTAGAATTGATAACAAACAAGAGTCTCATATTAATCATTCCGGATCTTCAGAAATGATAAGACTGGAACAAATTACTGCCATTTTCTTGGCTGCTGCATTAGCGATACCAAGCTATTGGTTCTTTTGGACATTGGCAGGTGGGGGTGGTTATGACAGAAGAGAAGCGACCGAAGCTCCTTTAATTCAGAAACTTGAACCTAAACCATCTACCAAGAATTAAAATTCACAACCCTCCTCTAGCTTTTATCAGCCATTGCTTTGTATCTGAATCATCCAAGGTAGAAAGATATTCTTTTACTTCTTCCTTCGTCACAGGAAGCCCTATTTGTTCTCCTATATCACAAATTGACTTCAAGGCTCCTTGTGGATCTTGAAGAGCCTGGCGAAAAAGCATCTTTGTATATGAAGCGTCTGCTTCAATTTTGTGATAGAGCTTCGCCGCATTGCTGCTCATGAAAATCAATGTATCTACATTAACCCTATTCAATTAAGCAACTTTTGACCCAAAATTTGAATCATGAAATTTATCTAAGTCACCATCTGCAAAACCTAAGGCAGAAGCATCTTGCATACTTCTGGCATCCATGCAAAGTACCTTCCTCAATTGAGCAAAGTTAGCTGCTTGAACACCTCTACCTTCTTGACTAGCAACCAATTCAGCCCTTTGCAAAACATGGTGCAAATGAGTAAGTAAATAGGAGCTAATGACTGCTGAGACCAATACATCACTATTCTCCTTCGCACTCTGTCGTTTCCTGTTGGTTTTCACTTTAGGAACAACTTTGCCTTCAATGGATTTAGAGGGGCGAGGGGACCTGCGAGAAGGTGCTTTAGGAAGAATTGGTTTAGACATTGAAAATCCTTTGACTAACTGAACTAGGAAATCAACTAATAAGTTGAGAAATAACTTGTCACCGGCAAGGATGACTCAAAATGATTTTTGAAAGTGGTTAGCAAAATCATACTCGTGGATACTATCCTTGCACACCAGTGTACACTATTTATTAACCGTTAGTTTTGCTGAGTCATGGCTACCCGTCAAAACTCATCAAATGGCAAACCAAAATCTCCAAGGATTCAAGTTGTCCTAACTGAAGAATTGTGCGAAAAATTACATTTCTTAGCCGCCAGAGAATCAAGGACCGTAAGCAATATGGCAAAGGTTTTAATTCAAGAAGGAATACAACGTCTTGATTCATCTGCCTTGAGAGGCACTAATGAAGACTCTTCGATCAAAAACAGAGAACAATTTATCTCTGCATTAGAAGCTCAACAAACAAGAAGACTCAGAGGCGCTCCTCGCAGATTTAAACTTTTAAGACCTGGAAACTAAGAATTTATTTAATTTGGAGTCGCTTTAGTCCCAAGTACTACTGGTCTAGAAACACCTGTTGTCAAGCTAGAAGAGCCTGGTGTATTTAAAACATTCCACCATGCCAAAAGTGCAAAAGCTATTGCCTCTCTAGCTACAACTGGAATTCCTATTAAATCAATAGTTTGCACTTTAATCCCATGGCATCTTGAAGCAATTTCTCGCATTAAAAAAGGGTTTTTTGCCCCTCCACCCGCAACAAAAAGCTCAATAGGAAGAATAGATTTGGTGTTATATAAACTCCTCAAATCTTGTGCTATTACGCAGGCAGAAAAAACCGTTAAGGTAGCTATTAAATCATTAGAGGTCATTTGACTCATCTCAGTCAAACGTCTATCTAAATCCTCTAAACCGAATGTCTCTCTCCCAGTGGATTTTGGTGGTATTTTTTTAAAAAAAGGTTCTTCCAGCCATTTCTCAATAAGGTATAAATCTGGAGACCCCTTTGAAGCAATCAAACCATTACAGTCGAAGGTTAATTTGCCCCTGCAAACAGTCTGCACAGCCAGATCAATAAGAGTATTTCCTGGACCACAGTCCCAACCCAAAACAGGAAAATCTCTATCTGGACCAAATCGTGGAGGGATTAAAGAAATATTTGCAATGCCTCCTATATTTAAGACTCCACGCCAGCCCAATCCTCTTCCAAGCAAGGCCTTATCAGCAAGGGGAACCAAAGGAGCTCCTTCACCACCCAAGGCCAAATCTTTAGCTCTAAAATCATAAATAACTGGCTTGTGTAGCAAAGTTGCTAATAAAGGCGCCTGCAACAATTGCAAACTTGCTCCTCTCTTAGAAGAACAAGGAGGTCTATGAAAAACCGTTTGACCATGACCTCCAACTATTACTGCTTTACCCTTCGGATCACAAGTTCTAGCTGCTAGAGCATGAAATTCCGTAATGGATTCTGCAAGCTCTAGCCAGCGTTGACTATTCAATTTGAGCCCTTGACCACAATTAATAATCTCTTCTCGTAAATTCAAAGAATATGGCGTATAAGTTGAATTTACTAATCTCCATTTAGGACGGTATGGATTACCTTTAAATTCAACCAAAGAAGCATCCACGCCATCTGCGCTGGTACCACTCATTAAACCCAAAACATACATATCTATGTTTCAGGTAATTTTTGCAAGTCCTCCATCAAGCCCATGACTACTAGTACATGGTCTTCTTCTAAAATATATTTTGCCGGTGGATTTACGGTTAAACGTTCTGCAGGACCTGCCGCTAAAACATTTACAAGGTAATTTTTACGAAGATTCAGATCTCTTAAAGAGCTACCTACAAAAGATGTAGGGACTTTAATTTCATCAATTCCTGTCTGATTATCTAATTCTAATCTTTCTATCAAATTAGGTCGAACAAGCTCAAGCCCTAAACGCTCTCCCTGCATTCTGGAAGGAAAAACTACTCTATCGGCACCAACACGCTTGAGCATTTTCTCATGTAAGTCACTAGTTGCTCTTGCAATTACTTGCTGTACACGACTTCCCTCAGTATCTTTCGCAATCAGGGTAGTAGTAATGCTTGCTTCAATTGGCTCACTAATCCCTACTACTACTGTTCCCATTTCAAGAACACCAGCTTCTTTCATAGATTCTTCATCAGTTGAATCAACTACTCTTGCCTCTATAGAAGGTTCTAATTGACGTAATTCCTCAATAGCTTTCTCAGAAGAATCAACCGCCAGTACATCCGCGCCATTTCTAATTAGCTCACGACATACAGCACTTCCAAAACGTCCTATGCCTACAACAGCAAACCCAAACGAATCAGCATCCTTTTTAGGGAGCCATTGCCACCACTCACTCATGATGTTTCCTCAATCATAAAAAATTCAAACATATAGATCCTCTCTTGGGTAGCCAATTCGATTTTGATTGTGAAATCTCCCTCTGTTTAAAACTTGCCAAATTGCACTTAGTAGTAAAAGGATACCTAATCTTCCCACAAACATACCGACGATAAGCACAAATTGACCAAAGTGGCTTAATTGCTGTGTTACACCAATGTCGAAACCAACTGTGGCGAATGCAGAAATACAGGTAAATAAAATCTCTAAAAATGAAAAGAGCTCTGTACCATTAAGACTATTAGTCATTGTTATTAATAATGCCATCATCAAAACAAAAATCAAAGATCCAACCGTAATGCCAACAGCTTTTAAAACAACCTTGTCTGAAATACGTCGGTAGCGTATTACAACATCATCTTGGCCTCTCAGAGTAGATCTAGTGGCAGCCATTAAAGCAGCAATAGTTGTTGTTTTCACTCCACCTCCAGTACCCCCTGGACTCGCACCAATGAACATCAATGTCATGAGCAGCAACAGTCCGGAATCAGTAATACTTTCAATGGATATCGGGATATTGGTAAAGCCAGCAGTACGTGCGCTGATTGACTGAAATAATGATGCTGTAAGGCGCTCTTTAAATCCCATACCTGAGAAAAAATATCCCTGACCGATTGATTCCGTAACAAGCAATCCCAATGTTCCTAAAACAATTAAGAACAGAGAGGTTCTAAGTACTAAGCGTGTATGAAGGCTCAGCTTTCTAAAATTAAAGTGTTTACGATTTGTCCAGAGGTCACTTGTCACTCGCCAACCCAATCCACCTAAGATAATTAGCAAAAGAATAACAAGGTTTACTGTCCCATTTGACCTATAAGAACTCATACTGTCAGACCAGAGGCCAAAGCCAGCATTGTTATAAGCAGAAATGCTATGAAAAAGTGATACCCAAAGCCTTTCTCCTAAAGAAGGGATATCTGTAAAGCCAAAATAAAATAAGAAAAATGCTCCTATACCAATTAAAATAAAAGCAGTAAGTGCTATCCCCCAAAACGTTTTTCCTACGCCACCAACACCAAACTCATCAAGTGTTTTACCTCGATCCAAGCGACATCTTAATTCTGTACCACTGATAACAAAACCTTGAAGAAAAGTAGTTATAGCCATTAACCCTAAACCTCCAATTAAAAGCATAAATGCTAAAATAATTTGTCCAAAAATAGTTAAATCACTTGCTACATCAATAATAGTTAAGCCTGTTACAGTTACTGCAGAGGTTGCCGTAAAAAAAGACTCCCATATCCCTACATCTTCGCTAGAACAAATCGGAGCAGCTAAAATAATTGTTCCTAAAGTTACAACTAACAAACCAGTTACTACTGTGAATTGAGGAACAGTTAACCTTCTATACCAAGCGGATTTTTTATAAATTGTTTTATTCACAAGCACAATTAATTCAATTACCTCCGTATTGCCAAATAATTAATAAAGGAACAAAAACTGTCATCAATGCTGTTAAACCAGCACCATACCTTGTGACGTCAAGAAATCGATAACGACCAGGGCCAAAAACCATCAAGTTAGTCTGATAACCCATTGGTGTTAAAAAAGACTGACTAGCACCAAACAAAACAGTCATCAAAAGAGCTATTGGGGGAAGATTCATCCCAGGAGCCAATTGGACCGCGACTGGAGCCAATAATGCTACTGAAGCGGCATTACTAATAAATTGAGTAAAGATAGTTGTTAAGAAAAAAACAACTAATAGAGCCATATATGTAGGTAAACCAACAAGGAAATCGTCAAGACTTCCTGCAAACGCATCTGCAAGTCCCGTGGCCTGCATTGCAACACTAAAGCTAGACAGAGACCCCAACAAAAGTATGACATCAAGACGTATAGATCTCTGTACTTCAGCCGGACGCAAACATCCTCCGACAACCATAGCAATAACAGAAATCAAAACTGAAGCTACTAATGGTAAAGACGTAAAAGTTGGTAAAAGCACCATGGAAATTGCAATTCCAATAGCAATTGGTTTTCTACTGACAGTTGGTAAATCATTCTCAAATTGATCTAATACAAGTAAATCATTATTGGCTTGCAGACCTCGTATAGAATCTATAGGAGCCTGTAAAAGTAATACATCTCCTTCCCTCAAGATTGCTTGACCCAAACGTTCTTGCACGGTTTGCTGACCACGTCTTAGAGCCAATACAGTTGCATTATGCCTTTGACGAAACCTTAATTCACGAAGACTAGCTCCGGCTAAAGTTGACCCTGCTGGAAGAAGAACCTCTACAGTTTTTTGACCTTCTTCTTCAAGTAAGTTAGATCGTTGTTCTGAATGATTGCTAAGAGATTGTTGAGCTAACTGAACAGTATGTTCCTGCTGAAGACGTAACAAATCTGTTCGGGTCACACGAAGTAATAATCTATCTCCAGGTTCAATCATTCGATCTGCAAGAGGAGGTAACAATCTTTCCTTGCCTCTCTGAAGCTCTAAGACATCGACATCAAAGCGACGTTGTAATCGACTGTTATGCAAAGACTTGCCAACTAATTCAGAGTCACTGGGAATGGTGACCTCAGTGAAATAACCTGTTTGACCTGGACTGCCGACAAATTCAGTATTATCTCTACCTCGATCAGGCAACAAGCCTTGAGGGGCCATCAATAAATAAGCCGTCCCTAAAAGCCAAATAGGAACTCCTATAGCAGTGAAACTAAAGAGCTCTAAAGAACCATAACCAAGTTGCTGACTAATATCACTGACTAAAAGATTGACCGAACTACCAAGCAAAGTAAGGGTTCCTCCTAAAACGGTTGCAAATGAAAGAGGCAATAAAACCCTAGAGGGAGATAGTTTCCGTTTTAAGCACCAAGCTTCGATAACAGGTAGTAGTGAAGCAACTACTGGAGTATTAGGAACAACACCAGATATAGGAGCGACAACAAAACCTAAAAATGCTATTAATCTTCGTGGAGTCCTAATGCTGTCTGATGCAATTAACTCTCGCAATCTATCTAGAGCACCACTTTTAAATAAGGCAGCTGATACAGCAAAAAGTCCCATTAAAGTTATTAAGGCTGGGCTGCCAAAACCGGATAAAGCCTTTTGCGGCGATAAAACTCCTGTAGCCATTAACAACGCAACGCTCAATAAACCTGTTAATTCAGGGGCTAAATAACCACTAATAAAAAGCACTATTGCTAACAGTAAAACTCCCAGGGTAATTAGCGCCTGAGGGTTTTCTAAAACTGCTCTTAGCTCATACATATTTTTTGTTTATATATGGCTCATGCATAATTCCTACTGCAAAAGAAGAAAATTCAAAAAGGGTTCACTAAACCCTAGTCACTATTCTCTCAATTAAAATGATTTCTTGCCATTAAAAGGCAATAGCCACGCACCAGCAGACCGAATAGATAATGATAGATTTGGCATTTTAGATAAATAGGCCATTCTCCTCAATTTGAAAGCTAGTGAACCTGACATTGTTAACCCTAGACCAGTAATAGTGGCATCTCCAATCCCTAAACTCAGCATTTCTCCTCGGTCATTAAATACAAAAGGCTTTAGAGGCCTTCCTTCAAGAAAAGCAACTAAATTTTGGGAGGCCAATTCACCATGCTGCATTGCCAATTGAGCAGAAGGAATACAAGGATTTTCCAAATCGCAAGAGATATCGCCAACTGCAAAAACATTGTCCAATGAATTTACTTTCAAATAAGAATCTATTAATACCTTGCTATCACAAAAACACTCAGAAGGTATTCCCAATGGAACTAATGGCTTCACACCCGCAGTCCAAATCAAACCTGCATGAGGAATCAAGGAAATGTCAGAACCCTCTTCCGAAATATTTTTAATGTGAACAGAGTTGGAAGTTACTGCTTCAACACTAGTGTTTAGAAATAATTTAATACCTTTTTTATTTAAGACTCTTTCAACTTGCTCTTGATTAAAAGATTGACCTTTAGGCAAAACTCTTGCACCTACCTCAATCAAATTGACAGTTATACCTTCTTGTACAAGATCTGCAATTTTACAGGCAAGTTCGACCCCTGTTGCTCCAGCACCAACAATTACTAAAGATTTATTATCTTGAGATAAATTATTTAGTTTAAAAATTACATCTTTCAATTTCTGAACATCCTTAACTTGATTAAAGCTCAAGGCATTCTGTTTAACACCAGATATTCCATAGAAATCTGGTGTTGAGCCAGTAGCAATTACCAATTGCCCATAATCAATAACCTCACAAGAAGATGTGAAGACTTGTCTTGTATTTATATCAATTCTCTCTACAAAATCTTCTACCAAAACTATTCCTTTGCCTGCTAACAAAATTCGATAGAAAGGCGCTATTTCCCACAATTGTAATTCTTCACTTAAAAGTTCATAAAGGAGTGGTACAAAAACAAACCTATTGCGAGGTTCTATCAAGACAATTGGAGTTGAAGGCCTAGACCTAGACAAAGAAAGAACTGTTGTTAAGCCTGCAAATCCACCTCCTATTACAACAACAGGTCCAGAATTTTGAAAATCTTCAGCCATTAGAACCAGATCTGAGGAAATCCACAGAGACTAAAAGAACATCTTATAAAAAGCGATAATGGATAAAAAAGCATGACTAATAGCAAAGTGAAAAACAATTCCTTTTTGAAAATTCCTTTATCAGAGGCCCAAGAGCATCTTAAAAGCATTTCTCCGCGTCATCGGCTGGAATGGGCCTATGAGCAATTTGGAGACAAATTAGCAATCACAACCAGTTTTGGGATCCAATCAGCTGTGTTATTGCATATGCTCTATAAACTCGACAAGAAAGATATAAAAATCATTTGGGTCGACACCGGTTATTTACCTCCAGAAACGTACCAATATGCAGAATTACTTTCCAACAAACTGAATTTAGATATATCAGTTGCTCAAAGTAATATTTCACCCGCAAGAATGGAGGCAATCTATGGGCAATTATGGAAAAATAATTCTAAAGAAGATCTAGAAAAATATCATTTAATTCGTAAAATTAATCCTTTAGAAGAAACTCTTACTGATCTCAACATACATTGCTGGGCGAGTGGAGTACGCAAAAATCAAACTGATACTCGTCGATCCATGAATGTATTAGACAAGATCAGAGGAAGGCTTTCATTGCGACCAATTCTAGAATGGACTACAAAAGATATTTTTTACTATATGAAAGAAAATGAGCTCCCACAACACCCACTATTTGCGAAAGGGTATTCAACAGTAGGAGATTCGCATTCAAGTGGCCCAGATGGAAATGAAGGGATAGGGCGTGAGACAAGATTCGGTGGGTTAAAACAAGAATGTGGAATTCATCTTGAAAACCAAGAGAAGGAGAGTCAAAAATGAGTCGAACACAATGCTGTCTACTAATTGGCAATTCGCGATGGCATTGGGCATGTAAGTCAAATCAAGAATGGCATTTTTCCCACACATCACCTAATCCCCACAAACTGAATTCTGATGAATTACTACTAGTCCAATGGGCAGCAGTAGGTGAAGTTCCACATACAACTATCCTCGAAAAATCTAAAAAGTTGCGAACAAAAGATATTCCACTTTTAAATTTGCCTGAATGGTTAGGTGTTGATCGAGCCTTAGGCTGTTGGGCTGCATTGCAAGAAGCTAAAGCTCAGGGGTTAAATCAAAATGGGATTCTAATAGCAGATGCAGGTACAGTCTTTTCTCTGACAAAACTTACATCTGCAGGTGAATTTGAGGGTGGTCAGCTTATCCCAGGATTAAAGCTTCAACAAAAGGCTATGGCTCTAGGTGCAGAAAACCTGAAAGAGCCTTTAGACTTAAATATCCCAAGTAAAATGTTCCCCTCAGATACAAAGGAAGCAATGTTGAAAGGTAGCTTTCAATCTTTAATAGGAGCGTTACTTGAAGCGAGAAAGGAATCATCGACTCCCATATGGATTTGTGGGGGAGATTCGTTAACGCTTTATAGGTATCTTATACAATTTGATTATGAAATAATCTACTCTCCGAACTTAGTTTTAGAAGGGATGGTAGGCTTGCTTCACTAAAGCACTAGGCTTCAATTTTAAGGTCCGAAAGAATTTCATTTGCCATACTATCTGCCTTAACCTTGTTATAGATTAGCTCAATATTTCCATTTGGATCAATCACAAAAGTTTTGCGCATCATCCCCATATATTCCCTACCCATAAATTTTTTTAATCCATAACTCTCATAAGAAGAGGCAACTAAACAAGGTTCATTATCTGTAAGCAGAGTAAATGGCAATTGATACTTATCAATAAATTTCAGATGCGATTTATCCGAGTCTTTACTTATACCAAACACTTTTATGTCATTAGATTGAAACTTACCCCACCTATCACGAAAATTACAAGCTTCTTTAGTACATCCTGGCGTGTCATCTTTTGGATAGAAATAAATGACAACTCTTTGACCTCTAAATGAAGAAAGGCTGATTGATGTGCCATCTTGATCTAGGAGAGTAAATTCTGGTGCTTTATCACCAACTTGAAGAGCCATTGCAAACAACTGAAGTTCTAAATTCAAGAGTACTTCCTCTTTGGCTATTTAAGAGGAACGGTCCATTAAAACAAATTACTCCTGAAGAAGAGAGGATAGCTACTGGATTATCTAAAAGGAGAGCTAGAGAATACCGACACTCCAGAGGAAACGTAAGGTCTGCTCTCTCCGAACTATTAGGAATTGAACCCTTAGACATTCCAATGAAGGCCACTCCAGGCAAAGCACCACATCTGGAACAGGGTTTAGGTTATATAAGCTTTAGTCACTGCTCTGATGCTTTGCTATTAGGGTGGTGCCAAGAAAAATTAGGTGTTGACTTAGAAAGAACTGATAGAACTTTTAAATTTAATGCGTTAGCAAATCGTTTCTTTAGCAAAAAAAGTCAATCAATAAATATATATAAAGACAATACGAGATTAAATATTCTTGAAGAATGGATTGTTAAAGAGGCTGCAATCAAATGGCAAGAAGGAAAACTAATAGAAGGTTTAAAATATTGGAACTGGAATAAAAGCACAAATATGGTAAATAATGATCTCACAAAGACACAATTAAAAATTCATAAATTTGATTACAAATTATGGAGTATTAGTATAGCGATAAGCAAATCAAAAATAAAATATTATCCAATCATTTGTACTATTTAATCTCATCTAAAAAAGTTGTCTAATCAACTAGAGAGACTCAAGCTAATCTTGATTAGAATTTTGTATTCTTTTTCTTTCAGAGAATAAAAATCTTCTTCTTCCTTCCCAACCATTAATAGTAGGTTCCCAAAAAATTTCTGTTTGCAATTCTAATGGTAAATAATTTTGAGGGACCCAATTATCTTCAAAATCATGAGGATATTTATAATCACAGTTATCTTTAGAGCTATCACTTTTTCGATGATTATCTTGTAAGTGCTTAGGAACATTTTGATTTTTTGAGTTTTGTACAGTTTCCAACGCAGAATTAATACCTAACACACTATTGCTTTTTTCAGTGCAGGCCAAATAAATAGCAGCCTGTGAAAGAAAATATTTACCTTCTGGCATACCGACTCTTTCAAAAGCGGAGGCACAAGATTGAGTAACAACAATTGCTTGAGGGTCAGCCAGCCCTATATCTTCAGATGCTGCTATTAACATTCTTCGAAAAATGTAATTTGGATGTTCACCGGACTCAAGCATACGAGCCAACCAAAATAAGGCTGCATCTGGATCAGAACCCCTCAATGATTTAATAAAAGCGCTAATAGTATCAAAATGAGTATCTCCCTGCTTGTCATACAATAGAGCACGTTTTTGGATAGAATCTTCGGCTATAGATAGATCAATATTTATTTGACCTTCTTTATCAGGATAAGTAGTCTCTACAGCAAGTTCTAAAGCATTTAACAAACTACGTGCATCACCATTCGAAATATCAATCAAATGATCTATGGCTTCATCAGTAATAGTAATGGACTTATTGCCATAACCTTTTTTAGTATCTTTTAATGCCCTATCTAACAGCTTATACAGATCAGAAACATCCAATTGCTTCAAACGAAAGATACGAGATCGACTAACTAAAGCAGGGTTAACCTCAAAAAATGGGTTTTCAGTGGTTGCTCCTATGAAAGTAAAGGTTCCATTTTCTACCCACGGTAATAAAGCATCTTGTTGAACAGTATTAAATCGATGTACTTCATCAATAAAAAGAATAGTCTTTAAGCCATATTTACCTAACCTATGCTTTGCTTCTTCAACCTCTTGACGCAAATCCTTAATCCCCGATAAAACTGCATTTAGAACACTAAAATGACCCCTGGTATTTAATGCAATAATTTGCGCCAAAGTCGTCTTACCAATTCCTGGAGGGCCTTGTAGAAGAATATTACCTACGCGATCTGCCTCAATAGCTCTTCTGAGAAGGCGCCCACTTCCAACAATGTCTTGTTGTCCAACAAACTCATCAAGCGAAGTGGGACGTAACCTATCCGCAAGAGGTGCATTTTTCTTGCGCTCTTCGTCCGTTTGGAAGGTAAATAGATCTTTAACCAAGGCAAATGAAAATAGATTTTATTTTAGTAATACTTTAAAAGTATTTAACTACTAGTTAGATATTTAATGAAAATCAACGTCAATCTTTAAGTAATCACTGTAGGTGATTTCATACCTGTCCGTTTAGTAATTTCTGCCAGGGAGTCTATTTCTTTAATTAAATCAGATAAAGCCTCTTGAGGGTCTAAGTGCAAATTTGAATCAGGCGAAGCATATTTTTCCAAGTAAATTCTTAAAGTAGCTCCTTTAGTCCCAGTACCAGATAATCTAACAATCACTCTACTACCATCATTCAATAAAATTCTTAAGCCCTGATTAGATGTAATTGAATGATCAACGGGATCTTTATAAGAAAAATTATCTGCATGAGAAACAAGTCGCCCAGCAAAGTTTTTCCCAGGTAAAGAAGTAAGAATTAACTCAAGTCTTGAATATAACTCGTTAGCTTTATCTAAAGGTATGGATTCATAATCATGACGAGAATAATAGTGTCTTCCATATTTAGCCCAATGTTGATGCATTAACTCTTCTACCGAACATTTGTTATGAGCTAATATTTGTAGCCAAAAAAGTACGGCCCATAATCCATCTTTTTCCCTTACATGATTACTGCCTGTTCCAAAACTTTCTTCCCCACACAAAGTTATTTGAGAAGAGTCGAGTAAATTACCAAAAAACTTCCACCCAGTAGGTGTTTCATAACATTCGATGCCCAAGTCTTTAGCAACAATATCCACAGCTCCACTGGTTGGCATAGAGCGAGCTACGCCTAACAAACCATCAGAATAAGCTGGTACGCAATTTGCATTAGCTGCTAACACTGCAAGGCTATCGCTAGGGTTAACAAAACAACCTCTGCCTAAAATCATATTTCTATCTCCATCTCCATCACATGCAGCACCAAATGAATAATCTGTACCTAAAAGAAGTAAATCTGCCAATTCTTTGGCATATGTGAGATTTGGATCAGGATGACAACCCCCGAAATCTTCCAAAGGTATACCATTCCTAACAGTGCCTGAAGGAGCACCTAAAATCTCTTCTAATAGTCGCTTTGCATAAGGACCAGTAACTGCATTAAGTGCATCAAAAGCAATTGTAAAATCACCACGCAAAAGAGAGCGAATTTTTTCAAAATCAAAAATACTTGATAGCAAATTGATATAACCATCTACCCCATCAATAACTTCTATTACCATAGAGTTAATTGCATATTTACCTGGTGAAGATAATAAAATTTCTTCATGGGAAATTATCTTATATGAATCAATTATTTTGGTACATTCATAAATATTATTAGTTAAATATTCTGGAGCTGGACCTCCATTAGAGCCATTAATTTTTACACCGAAATCCCCTTGCTCGCCTCCTGAGTTATGACTTGCTGAAAGAATAATGCCGCCAATTGCATTGTTAGTTCTAATTAAATGAGAAGCAGCAGGAGTTGATAGAATTCCATCTACCGTTGTTATAACCCTCCCCACACCATGCGCAGCTGCCATTCTAAGGATTACATCAATTGCTTTCCTATTACCAAATCGACCATCACCTCCTAAAACTAAAACACCATCTTTAACTCCATCCAAATTCCTAAATATTGCTTCAATAAAACTTTCTAAATAATTTGTTTGTTGAAATTCTTTTGTGCTTTTACGGAGACCAGATGTACCTGGTTTTTGATCTAGAAAAGGGGTATCTAAATCTACCCTATACGGAATATATTTGTTGGAATTGTTTTGGAAAGGCATTGAGTTGATGGCGTAGGGAAATAATCAAAAAATTTAATTAAACTAAATTTCAGTGGGGCATTTCAGATGTTCGTAACATGGCAACAAACCAAATAGATGTAAGAAGTAAAACGGCAATTACTCCTGAAGATATGCCAAAGCGCTCAATAATAATTGGCACAGCTAATGGAAGAATAATTGCACCTGCAATAGGAGTTAGTGCTACAAACCAACGCAACATTCTTTAACCAGTATTAGATGGATTTAAAACCATTCGGATTTAGCTTTATCAACTGGATTTGTATTGTCCTCTGGAGTAACGCGTTCAAATTTCATATTAACGTTTCTTTTTTGTTGACCAGAGGAATCTTCAGCTTCTATTAGATAATTCTGCGAACCATCTCTAAAAGGAACCTGCAATCGAAAAGTTCCATCAGAAGCCAAAGGAACTTCTTCTCCACCTATTGTCAATTTTGCAGAAGGGTCTGTTGAGCCATAAACAATTAATTCTGCATCAGCAACTAACCAAAAAGCTCTCTCTCTGGGTGCAATACCGCCAATACCAGACTCATTTAAACCACTAGCCCAAAGTCCAGCTCCCGAATCATTAAAATCTTTGTTAGCCAAACGACCTTCCTGAAATTCTTCTGATCCAACACGAGTTTTCCTAAAATGATTAGTAGCTTTCTGATATAGCCTCTCATGCAATCCACTATCCGATTTCTCAAGCAATTGAGTGCTCTCCACAAAATCACTTGAAGGAGATTCCAAACTAAAAGGCACAAACTGATCAAGGATTTGATCACTAGGATGCAAAGAAGGTACCCGAGCAATAGAAGACGAAGCTAAAGAAATCCATTTTGCACCAAATCTATAACCGAGCTCGACTCGATAATCTCTATCTCCTACAGGGATTGGCAAATACCACTCAGTACTATGACTATCTACTGTGACTTCTCTGAGAGTCCCAGAATTTACCTCACCATTTTGATAACCGGTTACATCAGCCAAACGAAGAGATAATCTACTAGCCCCTTGCGCTTGAGCACGTTTGCGATCATTTTCTGAAATCTCCCAAAAAATATATGCCCATTCTGGATCCCTTGGAAGAAAAACAACCCTTGTAGAAGTTTTTGATTGAAAAAGTGAAGAGCCTAAAAATTTTCTCTTTTTAGGAGCTGCATCTTCATCTAGTAATTTCTCTTCAGACTTTTTTTTCTCTTGATACAAAACAATCTCATTTGCAAGAACAGCTTTTGTTTTACGGCTATATAAAGGCACGCCTAAATCACTAGCTTTCAGTCTAAGTTGACGCAGTGTTAGACGTGACAGGGAATCAATATCTTGGGCCACGTCTTTAAAACCTCCGTTTTTGTTCGGGATCAGTATGTTCTGATTTTCGTCAGATTGGGCGTAGATCTCGACTGTGGTCAGCATCTACTGACTACTGAAAATTTTAGAAAACTTGATATGTTCTTCGAAACAAGCTGAACTGCAAGGGTTTTAAGGAACGAGATCAAAAGTTGAAACGAGAAAAATCATAAAAAAATTTGTTCCTAAAGAAACAAAGCATTAATCCAAAAATTGCACATCCATCATGTTTGCTTTGGGATCATGGATTATTGATTCGATTAGATACGAGAATAATTCTTAAGCCTGAGATTAAAGGCTGGGGTTAAGGCTATATGAGATCAAATGATCTAGCGTGAGCTCCAAAGGTAAAACTCTATAACTTGCAGCTACGTTCTCCAGATAGCTTTCAGCAGAAGCGAATTGCTTCATTAAAACAGGAATGAATTCTGGCTGGTTTTTTAATACGTCTTGGTTCATGCACCATTCCAAACGGACGTCTTCCGAAGGGAAACCTTTCCGGGGAGTTTCTTGATACATCAATTTAAAAGAAGCCAGGCAATGAGCCATCAGCCGTAAATAATGCTTATCAAGACTAGAAGCCTCCACTAAATCAATCTTCTCAATATCCTCAAGATTTAAAGGGCCTTCAATTGGCATCTCAGTATTATTCACCTAAAATGTTTCGATAGGATGTAACCTAGAGTACAAAAGAATAACTGCTCTTAATTGCTGGACTCTTTTTCGAGAAAGGTTTGTCAATTAGCCCTATGACTACAACCAGCTCAATTGAAGAAATTGTATCTTCCACCAGTTCTTATAAATATGGGTTTTCGACAAATGTCATAACCGAAAAAATACCTAAAGGTTTGAATGAAGATATTATTAGATTAATTTCAGCCAAAAAAAATGAGCCTAACTTTCTCCTAGATTTCCGAATAGATGCTTATAGAAAATGGGAAAAGATGAAAGAGCCTAAATGGGCTGATCTAAGCTATCCAGAAATTAATTATCAAGATATAGTTTATTATTGCGCACCCAAAGATATCGAAAAGAAAAAAAGCCTTGATGAAGTAGATCCAGAAATATTAGAAACTTTTGAAAAGCTAGGAATACCACTTAATGAACAAAAACGTTTAACTAATGTTGCCGTTGATGCAGTTTTTGATAGTGTTTCTATTGCAACGACTTTCAAAGAAAAGCTGGCTGAAGATGGAGTTATATTCTGCTCAATCAGTGAAGCTGTTCAAAAATACCCAGAACTAGTGAAGCGTTATTTAGGAACCGTAGTCCCTAAAAATGATAATTTCTTTGCAGCCTTAAACTCTGCAGTATTTAGTGATGGTTCATTTGTATTTATACCAAAAGGTGTCAATTGCCCGATGGAATTATCATCATATTTTAGAATTAACTCAGGAGAATCAGGTCAATTTGAAAGAACATTAATTATTGCAGAAGAAGGCTCATCTGTAAGTTATTTGGAGGGTTGCACTGCACCAATGTTTGACACTAATACACTACACGCCGCAGTAGTAGAGTTAATTGCTCTTGATGACTCTTCTATTAAATATTCAACAGTTCAGAATTGGTATGCAGGTAATGAAGAAGGTGTTGGCGGTATTTATAACTTTGTTACTAAAAGAGGTCACTGTAGGGGTAAAAACAGCAAAATCAGTTGGTCTCAAGTAGAAACAGGTTCTGCAATAACATGGAAATATCCCAGTTGTCTTTTGATAGGGGAGAATTCTATAGGAGAGTTTTACTCTGTAGCTTTAACAAATAACAAGCAGATAGCAGATACAGGGACTAAGATGATACATATTGGGAATAAAACACGTTCTACGATAATAAGTAAGGGGATAAGTGCTGGCAATTCTAAAAATAGTTATAGAGGCCTAGTCGAAATGCGAGCTGGTGCTAAAGGTGCAAAAAACTTTAGTCAATGTGATTCATTACTAATTGGAGCTGAAGCAGAAGCCAATACTTATCCTTATATCCACTCAAAGCAACCCTCCGCCAATGTTGCACATGAAGCAAGTACATCCAAAATTTCGGAAGAGCAATTATTTTATCTTCAGAGTAGAGGAATTAGTAACGAAGAGGCATTATCGATGATGGTAAATGGATTCTGTAAAGATGTATTTAACCAGTTGCCAATGGAATTTGCTTCTGAAGCCAACAGCCTACTTGCACTCAAGCTAGAAGGCTCCGTAGGGTAAGCCCCTCTAACTTCCAACTGAACAAAAAATTGCTACACAAAGTGTCTAATCAAAAGAAAGCTTTATTATTGGAAGTCAATGATCTACATGCTTCAATTGAGGCTAAAAAGATACTAAATGGTGTTAATTTAAAAATTCGTGAAGGAGAAGTTCACGCAATCATGGGCAGGAATGGAAGTGGTAAAAGTACTTTATCTAAGGTAATAGCTGGCCATCCTCTATACACCATTAATTCAGGAGAAATCTCTTTTCAAGGTAAAGCTATAAATAATTTAGAGCCTGAAGAAAGAGCAGCTATGGGGATTTTCCTGGGATTTCAATACCCTGTTGAAGTTCCAGGTGTGAGTAATAGTGAATTTCTAAGAGCTGCAACAAATGCCAGGCGAAAATACCTTAAGAAAGAAGAATTAGATACATTTGAATTTGATGAATTTGTAACTACTTGCCTAGAAGTTATACAAATGAATAGCTCATTTTTAGAAAGAAATCTGAATGAAGGCTTTTCAGGTGGTGAAAAAAAAAGAAATGAAATCCTACAAATGGCTATTTTAGAACCAATAGTATCAATTCTGGATGAAACAGATTCTGGCTTAGATATAGATTCTTTAAGAATAGTTTCTCAAGCTATTAATAAATTATCCACAAAAAAAACATCTACAATATTAATTACCCACTATAAAAGACTACTTGATGAAATTAAACCTGACTTCGTGCATATCATGAATGAAGGTAAGATTATTAAAACAGGAACAATAGATCTTGCAATTGAACTGGAAAAAGGTGGCTTTAAAAGAATCCAAGATTCACAACAAGATAAGAAATGATTAAAAATTCAATAAAAGAATGGGTAGACAAACTCCCAGAGAATAAAGGCTTCTTAACAAAAAGCCAAGAAAAAGCCAAAAAGCAATTAAATCAATATGGTCTGCCAAGCAAAACTTCTGAAGAATGGAAGTTTACAGATATAAAAAAATTAAAACATATGTTATCAATGCCTATCAATGATTTACAAGAAAATATTAGTTTTGCAAGAATGCCTGAAACAGCAAGTAATTCCTTTAGGGTGCAATTAGATTTTAGTATAGAAGAAATAAAGCAGTCTGCTCTTCCTAAAGGAATTAGTCTTCTAGACTCTAAGGAAATTGAATCATTGGCAAAAAAAATATATGCAAACTCTTCATCTAGCTGGACAATGGCAATTAATCAAGCATCATCCAGTTATATATTAGGAATCAAAGTATCAGCTGAAAATAAGCACTCACTGGAAGTTATTGTGCCTACAATTAAGAGTCAATTAACATCTACTAGAGTGTTGATTTTACTAGAAAAAAATGCAAAGCTTGATTTACTAGAAATTATATCAGGAGAAAATAATGCAGCTCAAAGTCACTTGACAGAAATATACTTAGAAGAAAATGCACGAATTAATCATGGTTTAATTGCCATAGGTAATGATTCATTATCTCTATTAGCCAAGCCCTCAATATTGCAAGATAAAAACAGTGATTATTCCTTGCACTTTATGCAAGAGGGTTGGGGGTTAAGCAGAATAGAACCTTCTATCAAGCAATTAAAAGGTCTTGCAAAATCTAGGTTAAATGGTCTGCAAATCTCAAGGGATGATCAACAGCTATCTACACATACATATGTAAAGTTCAATGGTCCTGGAGGCAGCTTGGAGCAATTGCAAAAGGCTATAGCTTTTAATAGCTCACACTCTATCTTTCATGGTGTAATTGATGTTCCAAAGGTTGCTCAAAAAACTAAAGCCTCTCAATTGAGCAAAAATCTTCTTTTATCTGAAAAAGCAGAGATCAATACAAAGCCAGAATTAAAAATTATCGCAGATGATGTTTCATGCACCCATGGTGCAACTATTAGTCAATTAGAAGAAGAAGAGCTTTTCTATATAAACAGTAGGGGTATTAATAGAAATGATGCCTCATTATTAATTCTTGCAGGATACGCAAAAGAGATTGTCCAAAATATTCCTTTACAACCTAAAAGGTGGGCCTTTTTAAATAATCTTTTAGCTATTTAAAAAAAACAATGCAAAAGAAAAATAATATCGCTGAAATTACAAGGATTGATTTCCCTTTAATATCCAATAATAAAAATCTTATTTACTTAGATCATGCCGCTACAAGTCAAAAACCATATAAAGTAATTGATGCTCTAAAGTATTACTATGAATTTGATAATGCAAATGTTCATAGGGGTGCACATCAATTAAGCTGTAGGGCGACCAAAGCATTTGAAAATGCTCGTGATATAACTGCAGGGTTTATTAATGCTGAATCTAGTAGAGAAATTGTTTTCACTAGAAATGCAACTGAAGCAATAAATTTAGTAGCTTATTCATGGGGAGATTCAAATTTAAAAGAAGGCGATGAAATATTAATTAGTTTAATGGAACACCATAGCAATATAGTACCTTGGCAACTTTTAGCAAAAAGAAAAAAATGTATAATTAAATATATAGGGATTACACATAATGGAGAATTAGATATTGATGATGCCTTTTCAAAAATAAATGAAAAAACTCGTATTTGCAGTATTCAACATGTAAGTAATGTTCTTGGCTGTTGCAATCCTATTAATAAAATTGCAGAAAAGGTACATAATTTTGGGGCTTTAATTATGATTGATGCTTGCCAAAGTTTAGCTCATCAACCTATCAATGTAAGGGATTTAAAAATAGATTTTCTTGCTGGTTCAGCGCATAAATTATGTGGTCCTACTGGGAGTGGCTTTTTATGGGCCAAAGAAAAAACTCTTGAGAATATGCCCCCATTTCTAGGTGGAGGTGAAATGATTCAAGATGTTTCTCTAGATAGTGCTACCTGGGCTGATTTGCCACATAAATTCGAAGCAGGAACACCTGCCATAGCAGAGGCTATAGGGATGGGAGCCGCATTAAAATATCTACAATCTATTGGACTACATAATATAAAAAGTTATGAGCGAGAGCTTACGGAATATCTATTTAAAAAATTAGAGCTTATAGAAGATATTTATATAATGGGTCCAAGGCCTGACAAAGATATTAATCGCGCTCCACTGGCAACTTTTACAATCAAAAATATACATTCAAATGATATTGCATCCTTACTAGATGCTAACAATATTTGCATTAGAAGTGGACATCATTGCTGTCAGCCATTGCATAAATTTTTTGGAATCAATTCCTCAGCAAGGGCAAGTCTTAATTTCACATCTACAATAAATGAAATTGACCTCTTTGTTGAACAATTAATTTCAGTTATTAACCTGTTGAAAGACAATTCCTAAATTAAAAGATGCTTCCTAAAAAAAGATTCCGTTTTCTTTAAAACATCAACGCGTGTATTACCATTTCGAAAACCATGTCCTTCATTTTTATAAGTATACAATTCAACAGGTATATTTCTTGAGTCTAAATTCTGAAAGATGTTAATAGTTTGCTCAGGTAAAACTACTTGATCCTTCATACCCTGAAAAAGAATTAGAGGAGAATCTATTTTTTCTACATTATTAATTGGTGATCTGCTTTCATATAATTTTGAATAAGTTTCAAATTTACCTACCAAATAATCCAAATAATATTCTTCAAAACGATGTGTTGATTTTTGCATGGCAATAAGGTCACTCACAGGATATTTACAAGAAGCAACCTTAAAAGTTTTTGTAAAGCATAAACAACATAAGGCAGTAAAACCCCCTGCACTAGAACCTTCTATAGCAATCAAGTTTTGATCAACTTTTCCAGCCTCTACTAATTCCAGGGCTGCAGCTGAACAATCCACCACATCGGCCTCACCCCATTTATTTTTCAATCGATCACGATATGCTCTCCCAAATCCTGATGATCCCGAGTAATTAACATCCAAAACGGTCCATCCTCTAGAAGTCCAGAACTGAATTTCCAAATCCAAGCCACTATTAGTCATAGAAGTAGGGCCACTATGAGCTTTAACTAAAAGAGGTGAATATGCAGATCTACCTTGAATTGGAGGGTAATACCAAGCATGAGTCATTGCGCCTCCAAAGCCTTTAAACCAAAATGATTGAGCCGAACTAATGTCCGCACTATTTAAGAGATTTTCCTTAGAAGCTTGATGTTTCCATTCTCCTGTCTTCAAATCAACCTCAAGCAATCCAGGACTCGTATAAGAATTACTCGCAATTGCAACTGCTTTATGTCGTTCAGAGCTTAAAGAACTCAGATTATGAAAAGGCAGTTGAATTTTTTGAACTATCCCTTGCTTATCCAAAGTTTGCATGGACCATTTGGCCTCTTCACAACCTAGAGCAAGAATTCCATTCTCTATTGGAGAAATAGTTGAAATACCAGAAATCCACTGTGGAGATGCCAACTCAACTTTCATTGGCCATAGTTTGTGAAAGTCAGCAAAATGTTCTTCTGATATGTCAGCTGCTATAACAGCCAAATTCCACCATCCGGAGCTTTCTTCTGCAAGAACCAACTGTCCGTTTGTTAACCATATAGGTTGAAAAATAGAGTTTTGTTCTGTATTAAAGTCCTTTATCTTTTGCAAGATAGAAGGAAAAAATAATTCCCCCATACCATCTAATAAGCCCAAGCAAATTTGACTTGAATCCCAAGGCATATAAGGATTTTGCCATTCAACCCATGACAGTTTTTTTGCATCAGGGCTTAATGATGGATAACCAATAAAATCAGTTGCTTTATAAAGAATTTGTGGTGCTTGATATGCAGCATCTAAAGAAAAACAAACTAAGTAGTCTTGCTTGTTTTTTTCCATAACTCCTATCCATCTATTCCTCTCCAAATCAATCAAGCCATCTGCCACTATGTAACCCTCCTGAACACATAAACAAATTGGAGTAGAACTTTCTTTTATCTCTGTTACTTGGCCATGAGAACTACTCTCCTGAAAGCTCCACTTTTGAAGCCATAGACCTTGATCAATATCGTCAATCCAAGTGATGATCAACTCATTACCTAAATTGGCACATGCATATTCACCGCCGCCATAACCATGCAAACGACTTTTAATGTTGACAGTGTTTGATGTGAGTTCCTTCGATACAAAGTTTGAATTGCCCCAAGGTCTAGCCATTAAGGTTGTTCTCCCTTGTTCATAAGGGCGTTGCTCTAACCAAATAATCCAATTTCTTATTAATTTGGGAGATTTAATTTTTGGAATTTGACCCAAAGCAAACTCTGCATCTATAAATTTTTGATTTTTTGATGAGTGTTTTTTATCCATACCATCTTAAAAATGAGTAAAGTCTGTAATAGCTTTAAGAATTTCGCCTTGGCTAGGAATTTTGCTCAACTCGCAAAAAACGCAGAAAAAGGCGGAAGCAATATTCTTGTTTCTAAAGAACCTACGGAAAAACCATCACTAGAGATCCATACATTAGGCAACCTTGGCTTACGACAATCCGCAAAACGCATTAGCAAAGTTGATGATTCTATAAGAACAATAATTAAAAAGATGCTTCACAGCATGTATTCAGCAAAAGGAATTGGCTTAGCAGCTCCGCAAGTAGGAATCCATCAGCAACTTCTAGTAATAGATTTAGATATTGAAAACTCCACCACTCCGCCAATTATTTTAATTAATCCAGAAATAACAGAATTTAGCGCTTCAATAGAAACATATGAAGAGGGATGCTTAAGCATCCCTGGTGTTTATCTCAATGTAATTAGGCCATCCTCTATCAAATTAAATTATCGCGATGAAATGGGGCGACCTAAAAAACTCAGCGCCGATGGCCTTTTATCACGTTGTATTCAGCATGAAATGGATCATCTCAATGGAGTTTTATTTGTAGATAGAGTGACCAATCAAGAAGATTTAAATAAAGAATTAACAGAGCATGGTTTTCAACAAAAGGATGTGATGTCGATACCATAAAGGCATAAACTGATCATTTTGAAGAAACTCAATTGATACGAAATAGCTTTTGCTATAATTAAATGCTTATTTAGATTATTGAATGGCTCAGGTTACTGTTGGAGAAAACGAAGGTATTGAATCGGCTATTCGTCGTTTCAAAAGGCAAGTGTCAAAAGCAGGTATTTTTATGGATATAAAGCGCCTCAGGCACCATGAAACTCCTGTTGAAAAATACAAGAGAAAACAATTACAAAGACACAGGCGTAGATAAGAGCATTTCTGAAGATGCACAAAATAGAGTGAAATTACTCTTTTAAGGAAATTAGAATTTAGCCAAAATAAGTTTAGAGATTGAACTAAGCAATGCCTAAACCTCTTCAAAGCCTAAAGTCTTGGCTAGCTGAAGCCCTGGAGTTCACCATTGGAAGTCCAACGTCCCATAATGATTTGCCCCCTGCCATAGGTCCACAGCCTTATCGAGATAAGCCCATAAAAATTCACTAATATCAATTTGGTTACGTAAAAGCTTTTTGATGGCAGAAGAAACTATTTTTGGTCGGATTCTTCAAGGAGAGATTCCTTGTGATGAAATATATAGTGACGCTGAATGCTTAGCTTTTCGTGACATACAACCACAAGCACCTGTCCATTTTCTTGTTATCCCAAGGAAACCATTAACAAGCCTTAAAGCAGCTGGTCATGAGGACTGCAAATTATTAGGACATTTATTATTAGTTTCTGCACAAGTAGCCCAAGCAGAAAAATTGAGCAATTGGCGAACAATTATCAATACTGGAGCCGAAGCTGGCCAAACTGTTTTTCATTTACATATCCATGTTATTGGTGGAAGAAAGCTAAATTGGCCTCCTGGCTAAACTTGCTTCTGACTCTTATTACACCTTCAATTAACATAGAGACCTTGGTGGTTGAAATTTTTAGAGGGTAGGGACCAAAATTATCAACTGGTCAAAATTTGGTAGAAAACTTCTTTTATTAGGATCTATACAAAATTTGCTTTTGTCCTTTTTTGGAAGCTAGAAACTCTTAATCTCTTTCAAAGATATAGAATTCAAATTAATTAGTTCTCCTAAATCAATAGAGACAAAGATATAACCATGGCCAAATCACCGATTTCAAAAATAGAAAATCTTAAAGGTCAGCTTTCAAAATTAAGGCGTTTAACACAGCCTTTCTTTTTACCTTTAGAACAAAACAGTGGATGGGAATTTGTTTGGCTGCTAGTTTCACTGCTATTTTGCGTAGGAGGCCTGGTACTGGTATCTCTTACTGGATTAATAGAAATCTTAGAAAAGATTTTCCCTCTTCTATTAGAGAAGTATTTCAATGGTGTAGTACAAACAATTAAATATATCTGGACTAGTTTCTGGGGTTGGATTTTTTCGGCACTATTTTTTGTAGGAAGTATTACCTTTTTCAATTACAGACTTCAAATAAGAAATCAAAGGTGGGTTCATTGGTCTTTGCTTGGGATAGTTGTTGTTATGTTATTAGCTATAAATGGCATTAATGCAGGCATAGGGTTCATTGCACGAGACCTGACAAATGCTCTAGTTGAAAAACAAGAAGCTGGATTTTATAAGATTTTAGGAATTTATGCATGTTGTTTTATTATTGCTTTACCAATTCGTGTTTCTCAAATATTTTTTACCTTTAAATTATCGATTATTTGGAGAGAATGGTTATCAAAAAGTTTGATTTTTGATTATTTAAAAAATAAAACATATTTTATTCTTAACCCTAACGATGAAGAAGCTACTGATGTAGACAATCCAGATCAACGGATTACAGAAGATACAAAGGCATTTACTGAACAAAGTTTGAATTTTACTCTTGGCATATTCGACGCTTTTCTGACATTTTCTTTAAATATAATTATTTTAATTAGTATAAGTAAAATCCTAACATTATCATTATTTATCTATGCAGCTATTGCTACAACTATTTTAATTATTGCCGGTAAAAATCTAGTTAAGATAAATTTTGACCAATTAAGGTATGAAGCTGATTTTAGATATGGTTTAGTTCATATTCGTAACAATGCAGAATCAATTGCATTTTATTCTGGTGAAAACTCAGAAAGAACTGAGACTCAAAGACGGTTAACAGAAGTAGTTCGAAATTTCAATCTTCTAATTGTCTGGAAAGCAATCATATTTGCAATGAAGCGATCTCTAAATTATGCAGGTATATTTTTCCCTTATTTAATAATGGCAGTGCCATATTTTAATGGTGAAATTGATTATGGAAGATTTATTCAAGCAAGTTTTGCCTTTAATATGGTTGAAGGTTCTCTATTCTTTATAGTTAATCAAATAGATGAACTTGCGAAATTTACTGCTGGCGTAGGCCGCCTTGAAGGCTTTCAATCAAAAGTTGAAAAAGTTAGTCAAAGGAAACCTTCTCAAGAAAAAATTAACTCTTCTTCGAACTCAATTCTTATTAAAAATGCTGATTTATATCCACCAGGTAGTAATACTCCCATCATCTCAGATCTCAGTGTAAATGTTAATTATTCTGAAAGTTTATTAGTAGTGGGCCCTTCTGGTTGTGGAAAAACTTCATTACTTAGGATGATTAGTGGCTTATGGGAACCAATTAGAGGTGTTGTTGAAAGACCTGAGACAGGAGATTTGTTATTTATTCCGCAAAAGCCTTATATGATACTTGGTTCTTTAAGAGAGCAACTATGTTACCCAACAGATGTCAACAAGTTTACTGATGATCATCTTAGGTCTGTACTTGAAGAAGTTAACCTTTCATCAATGATAAATAGATATCCTGATCTAAATGTTAAACAAGATTGGCCAAGGATACTCTCCCTGGGAGAGCAGCAAAGATTAGCATTTGGCAGATTGCTTTTAAATTCGCCAAGGTTTGCAGTATTAGATGAAGCAACTAGCGCTCTAGATGTAAAAACAGAAAAAATGTTATATGAACTTCTCAAGCAACGTGATCTATCTGTAATTAGTGTTGGGCATAGGCCAACGCTAATAGAATTTCATGAATCTGTACTAGAGCTAATGGGTCAGGGTTCATGGAAACTACTATCTGCAAGTAGCTACAAATTTGAAAGATCGTAAAATGCTTTTATGAGCACAAACAAACCTACAAACCTACAAGCAGTGGAACCATCTATTAATCCAGTCAGCGAAAATAATAATGATTCTTCTAATGATTTAGCTACTGCTACAACCTCAGATATCCCTGCTTTTGGTTGGAGTGCATACGCTGAAAGGGTAAATGGACGTTTTGCAATGGTTGGATTCATAGCAATTCTGCTAATAGAAGCATTAAGCAGATCTAACTTCCTTGAATGGGCAGGATTTATCTCCTAAATTTTTCACTTGAAATCTTAAGTCAATCAAGAATATCAATCATCAAATCTTGAACTATTATCTCTTGGCCTTGAGTTTGAAGTTCTAGGGGATCTAGGGGATCTATCATCATTATCAGAAAAATTTTGTTGGGCTCTTGCAGAAGGGTTTACTCTCCCTGATCCTGAACCAGATGATCTAGTACCTCTTTTAACTGATGGAGAAAACGCAGCGTCCTCTGCATTTCTGTTAATAGGCGCTCCCTTTGGCTCTCTAAATCTTCTAGAAGAAGGGCTTTGGTCATTTTGAGCATTATTCCGTTTGCCATCATCTAGATCTCTAGATCTTCTATTTACTGAAGGGTCTCTAGTAGCTACTGGCCTACTACCTCTCCTCTGATCTTGCCTAAAACTTCTTCGATCACCAAAACTAGATCTTTTATCCAATTGATCCGAAGAATTTCGAAATCTTGCCATTCTTCTAGATTGCTCAGGGTCCTGATTTAAAGAATCACTTTGGACGCGACTTCTCCTACTAGCTGCTTGTTCAGGAATAGCAGGACGGGGAGTTCTTTTTGGTCTATAGAAATCTTCGTCTGATTGTCCATAATCATCTCTATCAGAACCAGAAAATCTCCTTCTAATTGACTGAGGTTCTTCGAATTGATCAAAATCGTCTTCATCTGAAGACCTATAACTCCTTTTAGGAGGAACAGGAGAATCAAAATCATCATCAAAATAAGATGACCTCCTAGCCTGATCAGTGGCAACTCCTCTTAGGCGAACACTTTCATAAGCAAAGAAAACTGTTGTTCCAGCAAGTAGAAATTGTCCAAATTGAAGAATCGGGTCTAGGCGCCAACCCTGAAAAAATAAAATCCCGCCACATAACAAACCTATAGCCGCAAAAAAAACATCGTAATCCCTAGCCAAAGCTGGCTTGAAGGATCGCAAGAAATAGAGACCCGCACCGGATACGGCCAAGACAATACCTACAATGCTGGCCCAATTAAGACTGGCATTGACCAAAAGTTAAGCCCCCAAAAACGACCTGTTACGAGGTCAAAAAAGAACCTCGTAACAGCAGTCTAAGAAAGAAGCAAGAATTGCCTAGGGCTTACCCCCTTCTTTCTAAAGCATCTTTCTGAGAAACCCAAATCAAAAACGACGCTGCAGGAACAACAATTAATGCTGCTGCTGCTAAAAAGCTGCCAATCATTCCGATGGCAGAGTTAGTCGCTGCCTGACTGGAAATGGCAACATCTAGGAAGAGATTTAACACAGGAAAAGCCATTACAGCTGTTTCAAACCCAAAAGCTAGACAATCTTACGGATTAATCGCATGTTTATACGATAGATGTACATATCCTTAGAGCTTTGTGACGCCAATCTTGATTCAAGGACTTCCAATTCTAGCTTTCTCATTGAGCATATTTTTGGCAGCATTCTCTCTCGCATTCCTTATGAGGATTGTCATGACATGGTATTCCCAGGAAAATTTCAAAGGGAAGATCTGGATTTTATTTGTCTTTCCAACTGAACCTTTCTTAAAAAATACAAGACGGCTTATTCCTCCAATTGGAGGAGTGGATATCACTCCAGTTATTTGGTTTGGAATAATAAGCCTCATACGAGAGTTATTAGTTGGTCAGCAAGGAATCATTTCTCAGATAATTTTCAATAGCCATTCTTTCCAATAAGGAGCATCTTTAGTTTTTCATCACTAATTAATTATTGAGCATTTCTTGCTCAACGTATTTCGTATGAACATCTCCATTTAAAAAGTCTTGTCGATCAAGTAATTGCAAATGAAAGTCAATAGTAGTTGGAATGCCAGTAACTGCACATTCATTAAGTGCTCGCCTCATTCTTTTAAGCGCTGACTGACGATCATGATCCCAAACAATTAACTTCCCTATTAAAGAATCATAAAAAGGGGGTATCTCATAACCTGTATATACATGACTATCGACTCTTACACCAGGACCTCCAGGAGGAAGCCAACCAGTGATTTTGCCAGGAGAAGGACGGAAATTATGAGACGAATCTTCAGCATTAATCCTGCATTCAATAGCATGTCCACGAAGTTGCACATCATCCTGAGTAAATGAAATTGCTTCCCCTCCGGCAATACGAAGTTGTTCTGCAATTAAATCAATACCAGTAACCATTTCTGTTACTGGATGCTCTACTTGGATGCGTGTATTCATTTCCATGAAATAAAAATTACCTTGACGGTCAAGCAAAAATTCAACCGTACCTGCTCCTTCATATTTGATACTTTTCGCAGCTGAAACAGCAGCTTCTCCCATCCGAAGTCTTAAATTAGAATCTAATGCTGGACTAGGTGATTCTTCTAATAATTTCTGATGACGTCTTTGAATAGAGCAATCCCTTTCTCCCAGATGTACAACATTGCCATGGCTATCTGCCAAAATCTGCACCTCTACATGGCGAGGTCGGTCAATAAATTTTTCCATATATAAGCCAGGGTTGCCAAATGCAGCCTCTGCCTCACCCTGAGCAGCTTTAAACAAATCTTCAAGGCTATCTGGACCGGGAACCAAGCGCATACCGCGTCCACCGCCTCCTGCAGTGGCTTTAATCATAACTGGATAACCTATTTGCTTAGCGAATGTTGCGGCCTCCTCAGGGCTACCCAGCAAGCCATCTGTCCCTGGAACAGTTGGAACTCCGACATTAATCATTGTTGACTTAGCTGTTGCTTTATCGCCCATTGAACGAATTGCATTTGCGGCAGGGCCTACAAAAACAATTCCATGATCAGAGCACATTTCTGCAAATCGATCATTTTCAGCTAAAAATCCATAACCTGGATGAATGGCATCCACGCCTCTAGATGTTGCTGCAGCCAAAATATTTGGAACATTTAAGTAACTTTTATTGCTGGGGGAATCGCCCACACAAACTGCCTCATCAGCAAGTTGCACATGCAATGCATTTCTATCAATGGTGCTATATACAGCCACAGTAGAAATGCCTAACTCCCTGCAACTGCGGAGAATGCGTAACGCAATCTCGCCGCGGTTAGCAATTAGAACCTTGCCGATAGGCATGCACAATCTCTAATATTTAGCGGATCGTATCAGTGCTCGACCCCTTTATTCGAAAGATCTTGAATAATGGTTGCCGTTATGATCTGATTGAACCTAGTCTTTTGACTTAGATTCTCAAGCGGATGTGGTGGAATTGGTAGACACGCACGTCTAAGGAGCGTGTGGCTTTGGCCTTGCGAGTTCAAGTCTCGCCATCCGCATGATTTAACTAGAAATTGCATTCAATAACCACCACAAAAAATAAATCAAAAACTTTTTCATTGGTAATTGTTTCTAATGGTCCAGGGGAAATATCTACTTGGGTTAAACCTGTTGTAGAAAAACTAAATTCAAAAATAGAAGCCATTCATAAAACTAAATCTGTTCTAATCAAAAAGCATTTGGTTTTAGTCCCATGCCCAAATGCAACAGGGAGTGAGCATGAAGTTGCTAAAAAATGGAATTATTTTGAAACAATATCTCGTCCGAAATCATTCTGGCATTTATTAATTAAGCCTCATAAATATCATTCATTCTCAAATGAAGGGATCGTAATTTTTCTGGGCGGAGATCAATTCTGGACTGTTTTATTATCTTTAAGATTAGGCTTTCAGCATATAACTTATGCTGAATGGGTTGCAAGGTGGCCACATTGGAATAATCGTATTGCAGCGATGTCAAATAAAGTAAAAAAATCTATCCCTAAATCCATTAGGAATCGTTGTACAGTTGTGGGTGATTTAATGGCTGATTTAAATATTCAGGGCAGCAACGAGTACTCTTTAACTAAAGATAAATGGATCGCTTTGTTACCAGGCTCTAAAAAAGCCAAACTTTCCGTAGGTATTCCTTTTTTTCTAGAGTTAGCAGATCAATTATCAAAATTGATGCCGGAATGTCACTTCTTACTACCCGTTGCACCTACTACATGTATACAAGAATTAGAATACTTTAGTAATGCGCAACACAACTCCATTGCTAGTAAATATAAATCCGGTATTAAGCAAATTAGTTCGTCTTTCGAAAATAAAGAGTGTAAAAAATTGATCACATTGAACGGGACTGAGATAGAGCTAATCGAAGATCATCCAGCCCACAAGGCTCTTATTCAATGCCAATTAGCCTTAACAACAGTAGGTGCAAATACTGCTGAATTAGGAGCTTTAGGTATACCAATGATTGTGATTGTTCCCACACAACATATTCACGTTATGGAAGCATGGGATGGATTAATGGGAATAATTTCTAGACTACCAATATTAAAATATTTTATTGGTATTTTAATCTCACTATGGCGGATGAGAAAAAATCGCTATATGGCATGGCCAAATATAACTGCAAATAAAATGATTGTGCCTGAAAGAATTGGTGATATTTACCCTAAAGACATAGCAAAGGAAGCATTTGAATGGATATCTTCCCCTGAAAGACTTAAAGGTCAAAAAGAAGATTTAAGAAGTTTAAGAGGTCAACCTGGTGCAGCAGAAAGAATGGCAGTTGAAATAATTAACTTAATACCTAAATCATTTGTTAATGATAAAAATGTTTAAAATAAATTAGAAAAGTATTACCAAGGATCCTCGATTGAATCATGATTATCTAAGATCGATTGATCTTTTGTAATTGGAATTTCTGTATTCTCTAAACTATTTTCTTCCATCGGTTCAACATCTAATAATTCATCGTTATTTTGTATTGCTCGACGACTCTGCATCTGGACTTCATTAATAGGCTGGTCATTTATATTCCGTTTTTTTGAAGCTGAGCGATATTCTTCATTGTATTGACCTAATTGAATATCATCTTCATAGTATTCGTTATATTGATCCGTACTTGTAGGAATCGGATCTTCTAAGTATCTAGATTTTAATTCTCTGAATTTATTACTATCTTCTAACTCAACATATTCTAATTCTTGTTCTTCTTCTTGAAACACTTCTTGAGATGAAGCTTGTAAAACCTTTTGCTCCTGTACCAAATCTTCCCCAGAAGACAATTGATTCTCTACTGGCACAAGATTGACTCGATATCTTTCTCTTTCTCTTTCTTCCCAACTAGTACCTCCTACTCCTAATTTTTCTAGCAAACCGCTACTTAATTGTTTCAATTTCTCTTCTGCTCCCTCATAAACAATAATTCTGTCAGCACCACTACTAACGATTTCATCTACAGGGATTTCCCAAGTACTTAAAACACCCTCCCCTAAAAGCGGCACACCCAACGCACCCATAACTAAACTAATCAACTCTCCAGTCTCAATATCAAAAGAAAAGCCAAGGACTCTTCCTAATTGCTCACCTGATTCAGTAATCACTTGACAATTGATTACCTTGCTATACCTATCAGATTCAAAGTTTTCACTTAAAGAGTCAATTGAGTCAACTAAAATTACATCCCCTACTTGTCGAATTCGATCAAGAAGCATCCATTTTGGAAGCCCAGGTAAAAAACGAGTCAATGGGTTATCTCTCAATCCAAGCGCTATCACTTCACGTCTGTCTATATCAACAACAACCTCTCCAACAACTCCTAAACGGCGCCCTGTATCAGTAGTAATGACCTGCGTTCCCATCAATTCTGCACGCAACCAAAGCCTGTCAGTTGGTATCGCTTCAGATGAGTCGCTGGGGAATTGCGTATTGGTCAAACTATGTCCTTATTTTCTGAAGTGTTCAAATCATTTTGACTCAAAAGTAAGAATATTGGCATTTTTTTCAGGCAGCAGTAGGCAAACCAACAACCTGTGTATGAGATCCGCGTGCTTGAGTGACACCAATAGTTCTTGTTGCAGCGGCAATCATTGGCCTACGATGACTAACAACCATAAACTGTGCATCCTCTGCCTGACTAGCAATTAAAGCTGATAAACGTTCAACATTGACGCCATCGAGAAAACTATCAACTTCATCTAATGCATAAAATGGTGAAGGGCGAAAACGTTGTAATGCAAATAAGAAACTTAAAGCAGTTAATGACTTTTCCCCTCCAGACATCGCAGCCAGTCTTCTCACAGCTTTACCTTTTGGATGAGCAACTAAAGTAAGTCCTCCTTCAAGAGGATCGTCAGAATTATCAAGCTGAAGATGCCCATCGCCTTCAGACAAACTCGCAAAAATTTGACGAAAATAACCATCTACCGCTTGAAAAGCTTCCATAAAAGCCTCTTGCCTCAAAGTCGCAACAGTTTCAACACGCAAAAGTAATTCAGAGCGTTCTTCGGTTAAAACTTCTAGCTTTTCAGCAAGATCCGTGAGTCTCAATTCTAGTTTTTCTAATTCTTCCAAAGCAAGCATATTGACTGGTTCTAACGCTTCAATACGTTTTTCAATGTCTTTTAATTGATTCTGCAGGGCCTCTAATCCTTGTGAAATAACTTCTTCTGAAATCTCAGGTAATGGATCGGGAAGATTTTTTTCTAATTCACAAATTCTAACCTCACTTGACCTTAATTCCTCATCAAGGCTTTTAATATCTTCTACTAATCTTTCTAATTTCCATTGCATATCCTGAAATAATTGACGAGCATTTGAAAGTTCAGCCTCTGCCTTATCCCTTTCTTTACGCTTTTCACCAAAACTTGTTTCAAGATTTTTTTTCTCTAGTTCAAGTTTATTTTTTTTCTCTACTAAAATTATACTTTGTTCTTTCCATTGCTTATGTTGTTTAGCTAATAAATCTATTGCATCCTGTAAACGGTTTTGCTCAATAAAAAGTGAATTCTTTTTGTCTTCCATCCGTTCTAAAACTAATTCACCCTTCCTTTTTTCATTTAAAATTTGATCTCTGTCTGCACGAGCTTCTTCAAAATTTAAATCTGCAATTTTAAATCCCTCCTGCATTTGACGCCAATTATCAGAATGCTCACCAGCATCAAATAACTTGTAATTCTTATCTATATCTTCCAGCCGAGCAATTAAGGGTTTAATTTTCTTGGCAAGCAAGTTTAATCGTTTCGTATAATCATTTTTAGTATTATCTAAAGAGTTTAATCTATCATTTCTTTCTTTGGTTCGTTCAAATAAAGGGCCATTAGAACGCTTAAATGCTGACCTTTGAGCATCTAAGGAAGCCTGTTTCTGCTCTAAGTTCCTTAACAAAGAGCGATGGTTTTCTAAAAAGTTAATTAAATCATTTTCTTCTTGAGCAGACTTTAAAAGAGTTTCTCCTAAGTCAAGCAATCTGTTTCGTAAAGGCTCTATTTCATCTGTTTCAGAACTATTGCCAAAGCTTAAATAACTACTTCTACCTATCAAACTACCACCTGTCATTGCACCAGTTTTTTCTAATAGTTCTCCAGCAAGAGTTACAGAACGATATTTGCCTAAATGATCTCGAGCAGAATTAATATCATTAAAAACAAGAGTTTCTCCTAAGACATAAGCAAAAATGCATTTATAAATTGGATCAAATGCAATAAGGTCAACTGCTTTACCAAGGAGGCCATTAATGTTTGTATTTGTACCCCTTAATAAATGATCTTGATTTCTTGAAACTCCTAACTTACGGATTTTGTTAAGAGGTAAAAAAGTTAATCTTCCTGCTTTTTTCTTTTTTAACAAATCAATTGCCTTCGCAGCAATATGATCATCATCAACCACTATCTGTCCAATTCTCGCTCCTGCAGCAACTTCTAAAGCAAGGCGATGATGATTATCTACTTCAGCTAACTTTGCTACAGGTCCATGAATACCCTCCAACCCAGATTGGAGTAAAAGCCTTAGAGCCCCAGTACCTCTGCTTTCCTGTAAAGTTTCTCTCCTACTTTCTAAACGAGCTATTTCTTTCTCAATTCTTGTTTGATCTTTAGAAAGACGTAATCGAGTTCTTTCCTGTAAAAGTAACTGGTCATTTTTCACTTTAATCTCTTGCTTTGTAGTCTCAATCTCATTTAGGAGTTGCTCCCATTCTCTATTAAGGCCTTCCAACTCGTTTTGTATTTTTTGATCCTCCACAGTGTCTCGATCCTGATCAGCTGTAAGCTCTTTTACTCTTTCTCCAATCTGTAAAAGTCCCTCTTCCAATTTTTGTTGCTCTTCCTGAAGAGGCCTAAGCTCTAGATGCAATGTTTGACGAGTTGCTGTTAAATCCCTTTGCTGATCAATCAAATCCCCTGAATGGCCTGCTATATCAGCAAGTCTTCTTTTTGAAACTTCTAAAGCTGCTTGAGCATCTTTATATTTAGCCTCTGCAGTTTGAAGTTTGAAAGGTAAGTCAGAATCTATTCTTGAAGGAGTTTCTTCTTGTATTGAATGTTGTCGGGCAATTAAATCTTTTCTTGTTTCCTGCAATTTTTGACCTTCTTCTTTGTTGTGAATAGCTTGCCTATCTAGCTCACGTGATTGAGTTTCTAAGCCTGCTATTTCTGCTTGAACAGCGATTAATTTATCTTCTCCTAAAGCTTTAACTTCTTTTTGCAGTATTTGCAATTTATTGGAGGAGTCTGCAAGTTTTTTTTCTACTTCAAGAAGAGAGTTTCTATCAAGTGTTTCTTTTTCTAATAACTTCCTTCTACGGATTTTAAGCTCCTCAAAAGCTTCTTTGGCGGCCTTAAAAGCTAAGACAGATTCTTGCTGCCTAACAAGCTGATATTCATCTTTAAGCTGTTTGTATAGCCTAGCTTTTTCACAATCTTTCTCTAAGCGCTGCTTAGAGGCAAGTAACTCTTGCTCAACAATTCGACAACGTTCTTGACGTTCAAAAACATTGTCAAGCTTTGTACGAGCTTGCTCAATGCGATGATCAAAAAGTGCAACACCTGCCAATTCATCAATCAGTCCCCGGCGATCTTTATTGCTCATAGAAACAATTCGAGTTACATCACCCTGCATCACTACGTTGCTTCCTTCAGGGTCAATTCTCAAACGTCTCAATTGAGTTTGAAGTTGCTGCAAAGTACATATCTCACCATCCGAACTGTAAATAGAACTATAGGAACCTCCTGGCATCACTCGTAGACGTCTAGAAACAATCCACTCTTTCTGACCATGCTTAATCCATGGTCCTTCTTCAGGAATCTCTAGGCCATCTTCTGCTAAATCAGGTTCCCAATCATGGAGGTCAAACCTAACCGAAACAACTGTCTCTGCTGATTTACCCGCTCTCAAAACCCCACTATTAACAAGATCAGGCAACCTATCAGCTCGCATGCCTCTGCTCGTAGCCAAGCCAAGGCAAAACAAAATTCCATCAAGAATATTGCTTTTACCAGATCCATTAGGTCCAGTTACAACAGTAAATCCCTTTTCCAAAGGGATCCTCATCGATCCCCCAAAGGACTTAAAATGTGTAAGCTCTACCTGATTGATGTAAACCAACAGGACAAAAGCTATAGAGACCAAAGACTAGCGAAGCCTTCAAGAAGCTCAAGTCTTCATTAGCTAAATGAAATTGAATTTTTCTAAAGATATAGTCTGCAAGTATTTTTAACTAACTCAAAGTTGCCAAAGATGGTCTGACTTCTTAGCTCTATCAAAATTCTCTCTTGAGGATCTCGTGGCAAATCCCCTAAAAAAATACCCCCTTCAACACGCTTGACCCAGCCTCTTCCTCCAGAGATATAAGACTGTTCTACATCCAACCATTTAAGTTTATGTGGAGAACTATCCTTAACAAAAATGGAGGGGCCTTCGAGTTTAGGTATTGCTTCTAATCTCCAAGTTCTACAATCAATCTTATCTTCTAGAAGAAAGTCAAAGTGCATATCATCTATCTGATTTCTGGAAACTCTATGCTCAAGCAAAATCCATCTTCTTTGAAATAATTTAATCACTAGAGTGAATAAAAATGAAGTTACATTTTCTTGTTCAGCTTTAACTGTTCGGTCTTACATGCCATTCTAGCTGAAAAATTAGCTATAGCTGTTTTCTTTTGATTTAGTTTTACTAGCTCAACGGCTATATCTCTAAGCATTCCTACATCTTCACAAGCATAAATAATTCTAATTAATTGCTCAGTTTGAAATTTTTGCTGAAGATTCAAATCAATTGATTCCTTGCAAGACATAACTTTAATAAACAGGAAGTTAAATTTTGAACTTTTAGCGAATACTGAACTTAGACAAAAATTAATTAATGCAAAGTCTTTGTTCAGAGAAAAATGCACTCGAAACAAAACAAACCCCTACCGTATAGGGATTTTATAGAGATATTAAAGCGTAAAAGAGCTTGGATTCAATCCCCAGGAACAAACCGCAATGCAATCAAAAGCAAGCTCCCTGCACCAGCTATAGAGGCAAGAATAAGGCCAAAATCGGTAGGGATAGTATTGGACGCAAAAAACATTGCAGACAATCCGACGTCCATGATCACTAAATAAGTTACACAAGACCTCTAGCACTAGAAGCCTTCATATAGCAAATGAATGTAAGCAAAGAAGACTTTTCAATGTCTTTAAACCTTAAGAAAAACAATATCCAAATGAAATCGAATTGTTGCGTTGATTTGAAAAGATCAACTAATACAAGGGTTCCATTGAGTCAATGTGGTTACTAGGCTTGAAAAAATAGTCTGGATTTATGGAATCTGTGAATTCCTCGCCCTTCGAAGCCCAGGCATCAGCTAACACTGAATCTCATAAAGATCTTTCTGAGCAATGGTTCAGTGATCAATTTGATGCCTTGCTACCAAGAATCCAAGAGCGATGGCCTGAAGTCGCCAAGCAAACGCTAGAAGCTACAAAGGGAAGCCTTGATGAAGTGGTTCGTGTTATTTCCTCACATTCAGGCAAAACTTCGTATGGAGTAAAAGAACAATTAGAAGAACTCTTTAATTCTGCCTCTGATCGCACCAAGGATCTTGCGGACAGCCTAGAACCTTTAGAGAAGCAATTAGAAGATCTACTAGATGAATTAAATCAAACCTTAAGACCACGTATTGAGAAGCCAATTCGAAAAAGACCGTTACTTGCTATTGGCATTGCAACTGGTTTAGGTGTTTTACTCGGAATACTGCTCGCGGGAGGTAAAAGATCTTAATGGAAAATCATCATCAAACAAACAAACAAAAATTAGGAGCAGCAGCAAGAGTAACAGCTCTTGCAAGTTCAGTTATGGACCTTCACGTCCGAATTGCCTTGCAAGAAATGGATAGAGAAAAACGTCGATTAATCAGTGGAGGTATTTTTCTTGCTACAGGGGGAATACTGATGTTATTTGCACTAATCGCATGCGAAATATTATTAGGACTATGGCTACAGAGTCGAACTAATTTAAATTTTGAAGGGACCCTTATAGTTCTCAGCTTGATCAATATCACCATTGCTGGAGCTTGCTTGAGACTTGGTGGTCATCTTGCAAAAGGTCCTTATCTCCCGGAAACACTTGAAGGAATCACAAAGACAACCAAAGCAGTTTTTGGTAAGCCTTAATTGATCATTTAATTGAATAATGTAACCATCGACAGTCAATGCCTCCATTGCTAATAGGAACACGTTTATTAGCTTTTAGATATAAATATCTACTTAAGTTTGGATTTCCACTCAGCAACCAAAGTTGCCAACCAGATGCATTTTGCTTACAAAAAGAACCTAATTTTTGATAAAGACTTGGCAAGTCTTCTTCACTTCCACTTCTTTTACCATACGGGGGGTTGCATACAAGAAAACCTTTCTGATTGGGTAGTTCCAGATCACCAAAATCACTATTGTGAATTTCAATAAATTGTTCCAATCCAGCTTCTTTAATATTGTCTTTTGCTTGGTTAGCTACATTGAAATCTTTCTCGCAACCAATGATCTTAGATATTTTTGGCCTAGATAAAGCTTTTCCTTGAGCAAAATCCTTTTGAGAATCCCACAAATCTGAATCAAAATCTGGCCAATTTTCAAAAAGATAAGATCTATTTAATCCAGGTGCTATTCCAATAGCCATACTTACGGCTTCTATTAATAAAATACCTGAGCCACATAATGGATCAACTAACGGTGTCGAAAAATCCCATCCAGTTAATCGTATTAATCCAGCAGCAAGATTCTCTTTCAATGGGGCTAGACCCATAGCGGGTCGATAACCTCTTCTATGAAGGCTGAATGCTGCTGTATCAAGGCTCAAAACGGCTTCATGACCATTTAGGTGCAAATGAAAACAAATATCTGGTTCTTCTGTATCTATGTCTGACCGATGCCCCCAATTATTTCGTTGAAAATCGACGAGAGCATTTTTAACTTGCAAAGCTGTGAAGTGTGTATGAGGCAATAAATCACTAATACCCGAAACATCTACTCGAAAAGTTTTAGAAGGGTGTAACCATATATTCCAATTAAATGCATTTTGAATATTCCAATAAAGTTCTTTTGGGCTTCGACAAGAGAAACGAGCAATTTCTCTTAAAAAACGAAATGGAAGTCTAGCTAAAAGATTTACCCTATATAAGCAACTCAAATCTGCTTGAAAAAATACACTCCCCTTAAAGGGTTTAACATCTAAAGCTCCTAAAGCCTGCAATTCATTTGCCCCTTCAGTTTCAAGACCTGGTGGTAAAACAGCTAAGACTTTCATGACTTACTAAAAATTTGAAAAATCATTCATTGATCTCAAAATTATTACCCGTATAGCAAGAATCCTGCAAAAATAAAGATGTCCATTTCTAAATGGACTAGGTGATCCACACCAGTATTTCGGACAGCGGTTCGATTCCGCTCAGCTCCATTTTCTTACTTAGAGGGGCTGCAATGGTTTCGACGGAATATAAGGCGGGTGACTGAAGCCTGCTCGGTATGAGCAAAACCATAAACGCTAACAACATCGTTAGTTTCTCCCGTCAAACAGCCCCTGTTGCTGCTTGACCCTTTGTAAGGAGATGGGGTTAGATCAGCCTTATTAACCAAATGATCCATAGGGGTTGAAAGACCCCTTCTACTCATGCTCCTAAAAAGAAGCAAAATTACAGTTAAATAAAAACTAATTTGGAATAAAGAAAATGAAGCTAAACAATATATATACTAAATTTATATCCAAGTATAATTAACAAAATCAATACTAAATTAAAATGAAGTTAGCTTAATTATAAAATCTTTAAGAGTTAATTATATAAGGCTTCAATTGCAAACATTCTTTTTCTAAAAAGTCTAAACAGCATAGAAACTGGCCAACCCAGCTCGCAAAAGTGCTAATGCTGAGTATTTTTTATAAATGGCCGTTTTGCGAAGTAAAACCTACAGGCTACTGCTGAGTCTTTTTAAGACTCTGCCTAAAAAAAGACAGAAGTCCTTAATTCGCCTATTGCCGTTATCGATTACAACGGCAACTGCTGATGTAATAGTTGTTGCCTTAATAGGACGAATATTCACATTAATAGCTGGTCAGGAGAATGCCCCTACGATTCCGCTAGGAAATCTCTTCCCAGAGAATCCAAACACGAAGATATTAATACTTGTTTTCATATATATAGGCATGAATTGGGTAGCTAACTTTCTAAAATTATTTTTGATAGGGCAGCAAAGCAGACTTAAAGCACTTATCTATAAAGACCTTTCCGCAATAGCCTTAAGAAACACCTTGTTAAGTCCATATGAATATTTTATAGGCCAAAAAAATAGCGATATATCAACAACAGCATTGGTTGTCATTAGAAGAGTATCTGAAGAAAGTGTTTTAGCGGTTCTAGAAGTTTTAAGTACAATTTTTTCAATAGTATTTGTCTCTATAGCTGTAATAGCTATTACTAAAAAAGCTGCAATCTATATAATAATCAGCATGGTAATATGTTACCTAGTATTTACTTTCTCCATTACTCCTTTTATAAGATTTTCAAATCGTAAAAGGAATGAACTTGAAAAAGCCACAAACAATATTTTTACGGAATCAATGAGAACAATAATAGATGTTCATCTAACAAGTTCTGAAAGTTATTTTGAAAATAAATATCAACGTGTCGGTGATAAGGTTATACCCTATGTATGGAAAGCACAAGCATTATCTCAAGCACCACGTGCTTTATTAGAAGCATTTGGAATTACATTAATATTCTTAATAGGTATGTCACCAGTTATTAAGAGTGGGGAAACGGCAAATGTTCTTGAAGTCCTTCCTTTTATTGCCACAATTGCTTATGCATCATTAAAACTTACACCTCCTCTTCAATCACTTTTCAAAAGTTTAACTGTACTGAGGTCAGGAACACCAGATTTGGAAGAGATGATCAAATTAATTAAGCAAAAAGATAATAGAATAACAATTAATTCTAATTCCGTACCTTCACCAAAAGGGATAGAGCCAAAAAAATATATTAGACTAAATAAAATTAATTATAAATATCCCAAAAGTGATGACTTGATTCTCAAAAATATAAGTATGACTATACCCGTAGGTGCAAGAATAGCATTTGTAGGCAAAACAGGAAGCGGGAAAACAACAACGGCAAACCAACTATTAGGATTGCTAAGGCCAATTACAGGATCTCTCCAAATTGATGGAGTTGATGTTACAGAATCAGAGATTCCGGCATGGCAGGCATGTTGTTCTTATGTACCTCAATATATAAATCTTCTAAACAGTAATGTCTTAGAAAATGTTGCTTATGGAATACCTACTGAAAAAATTGATATAGATAGAGTTTGGGATTCATTACAAGCGGCACAAATAGCTGATCTAATTTGTCAAATGCCTGAAGGAATTTACACAGAAATTGGTGAAAATGGTATTCAATTATCGGGTGGGCAGAGGCAAAGAATATCTATTGCTAGAGCATTTTATAGAAAGTCAAAGTTATTAATTTTAGACGAAGCCACAAGTTCTCTAGACAATAATACAGAGGCGCAAGTGATGGAGTCTATAGAAATTATTGGAAGAAGAAGTACAATAATTGTAATTGCACATAGAATATCAACTGTTACAGAGTCTGATTGTATCTATGAGTTTGAGAATGGAAGAATAAAAGCTTCGGGTAATTTTGAAATTCTTAGAGAAAAATCTGCTTCGTTTCAAGAGATGACCAATAATAAAGAATACAACCAAATCCTTTAAGTTACAGGCTCCAGATTCAACTTGGTAAGAAATACTAATGTAAGGATAGTGAGTGACTAAATCAAGACATCCATTACAGTGATGCTAAAGCCATTTTTAGATGAATGAGCACATTAAAAGCTAATTTAATTTCAAAGTCATTATCTACACCATTTAACACAGAAGTTGTTCAAAAAACAGTTCCATCATTTATTTGCCTGGTTGGAATTACTTCACTCATTGCTGGGTTTTACCCAGCCCTATGGTTCCTTGACTTAATAGGTGGTTTATTATTCTTCCCAATATTAATGACTTCCTTAAGAAGTTACGAAAAAAAATCATCATTTTTATATCCTAAGACAAATCTAATTGTAAAAAAGGCCTGGAAAGTATTCATAGTCAATTTGATAACTATTCCATGTATCATTGGAGGTTTAATATTTTTGATAATTCCGGGTTTGATTCTAATGAAAAGATATCTTTATGTTGGAGTGATAAGTGAAATGGAAATGCTAGGACCACTAGAATCAATGAGAAAAAGTCGATACTTGGCAGAAATAAATGGATGGAAGGTGTTGGGTCTAATAGTGATTTTCGTAATGATATTTTTACCATTTAATCTAATTAATTACTTGCTCTTTATGCGCGAAGGCTTTATCTTCCTAGGATTAATCCTCAACTATTTTTTAGGTTGGGTGTCATATGTATTCTTTAATTCACTAGTATTCTATGGATACAAAGATGCATATCTTTATAGCTAAATTTCATCCAAGCCAGAAGGTCTACTCTATTAACTTGCAAAGAGTTTATATATATTTAATTTAAGGTGACTGAAATATTCAGGAGTAAACTGGAGCAATGATTATTTAATTTCTCTGTGGATAGTCATCTTATTTAACTCTGGACAAAACTTCTTAAGTTCCAGCCTCTCAGTTGTGTTTCTACGGTTTTTTTCTGTTGTGTATCTTGAAACTCCAGGAGAACGCTTCTCTGAACTAGGAACCGAGCGAGACTCAGTACACTCTAAGGTGACAATTATCCTGGTACCTTTTTTTGCCATACGATAATAAGTCCTACTTTGATAGGTAGAGAAGTCAGTATTATATTACAACCTCACAGTAACTATTTACAATTAATCATAAGAACCTCTACCAGTCCAAAGTTAATGGATTTTAAGTAGCGATTCGCAAAAGCTGTCTGTGTAGGGATTTAACCAACTGCATAACATCTTCTTAGCATGCAAATTAATGGTTCATCCAGTAATTTGACAGTCCATGATCAAAAGTCGACTAGATCTATTGCAATTAATAGAGCTCTATTACGATTTTAATCGTTATTTTATAAATATGTCTCAAAGTTCAAGTAATGATGGGAGTCTATAGCTACTAAAATATTGTGATTAAAATTTAAAAAGCTATTAAGGTCATTCTGCCCACTGATCGACAATATCATTGCAATGATATATCGTCAAAAAATCCACCTTGAAGGTAATTGCTATAACTTGGATTATGAACTATGTAGTGTAATCGGCATTAATTCTGACATATTCTTCTGAAAGGTCACATCCCCATGCAACACCTTGCGAAACACCATTCCCAAGACTTAACCTAATCAATAAAGTATTATTTTGATCACTAATATTTTGCAATTTGCTTTTCATATAAATAGAGACTTGATCCCTATCAAAATCTATAGGAAACCCATTTTGTATTAATTGATGAGAGCCGATCCACAATGATATTTGATCAGGATCAAAGCTTACTTCTGAGCGACCTGCAGCCGCTAAGATTCTCCCCCAATTGGGATCTGAACCATGAACGGCAGTTTTCACTAAAGAAGAACTGCAAATAGTCCTGGCCATTTTTAAAGCAGATGCAGAGTCATGTGCATCATCAACTTGAACTTCTATCAAACAATTAGAACCCTCACCGTCCCTAACAATGGATTTAGCTAAAGATTGAGTAACCATATTCAAACCATCTTGTAGTAAGTCAAAATATTTAGTATGCAAAGGAGGTCCTGCAGAAAAAGCTAAAAAAGTATCGTTAGTACTTGTGTCTCCATCAACCGTTATTGAATTAAATGAGTTGTTAACAGCCTCTTTAACCATTTCAGACCAAATTGGATAAGGCACGCCTATATTACAAGTCAAAAATCCAAGCATAGTTGCCATATCGGGATGAATCATCCCAGAACCTTTAGCCATTCCACCAACTTTGACTTTTGTATCTCCTAAAATTCTTTCAAAAGCTATTTGTTTAGTGACTAAATCCGTAGTCAATATTGCGTTAGCTGCGTTAGTTCCATCCTCATCGTTCAAGCTTGCAACAAGTTTTTCTAAGCCTGAAAGTAAATTAGGCATTGCGATTGGCTCTCCAATCACACCTGTAGAGCACATTACAACCTGATCATTTTTTAGCCCTAAAAGATCAGCTAATTTCGATGAAGCGCTCAAAGTATCAAGTAAACCTCTCTCACCTGTACAAGCGTTTGCCTGACCAGAATTAATGAGAACTGCTCTTACTTTTCCAAAAGTGCTTTTTAACCTATCTCTAGAAAGATCAACACATGATGCTCTAACTATTGATTGTGTAAAAGCACCTGCACATATAGAACCTTCAGGAGCGAGAATTAATGCAAGATCTAGATTGCCAGAAGGTTTTAACCCCGCAGCAATTCCTGACGCGCTAAATCCCTCCGGAGCAGTTACACCGCCCGGGATAGGAGTCCATAGCGATAATTTGGAAGTGCTCAATACCTTTCCTACGAAAGAAGGTTAACCATTATCCTTCTTTATAGGAGAACAATGTCAGAAGGCAACTAATTTGCAAAAGTGGAAAGTTTCTCAACGTCGTATAGGGATAACTGGCAGTATTGCTAGTGGCAAAACCTCAGCAGGAAGATACTTAGAAGAAAAGAAAAATTTAATAATTTTGGATGCAGACTTGTTTTCACGACAAGCACTTGCTCCGGGGACAATATCCACAAAAGCTGTGGTAAAAAGATACGGTTCCATTATTCTCGAAAAGAAAAGTAATCTTGAAATAATCAATCGTAAAAAATTAGGAGAGATTATATTTCAAAACAAACAAGAAAAAATTTGGCTAGAAAGTATATTGCATCCAATAGTAGAGCAAAGATTTAACTCTGAGCTTGATAAAAATAAATTTTCCCCTACAATCGTACTAATAATACCACTACTATTTGAGGCAAATTTGAGTTATCTATGTAGTGAAATATGGCTTGTTAGTTGCAGTAAAGAAAAACAAATCGATCGAATAATTAATCGGGATAAAGTGACTAGAGAAATCGCAGAGCAAAGAATTTCTGCTCAATGGTCTTTGGAAATTAAAGAAAAGTTATCAGATAAAGTAATTCTAAATAATGGGAGCCTAAGTCAATTATATAAAAATGTAGAGTCTTTAATTTAGATAATTTAAGCTTGTAGCTTCTCTAGAAGAATTTTATTAGCTAATTTTGGATCTATCTTCCCACTCGTTTTCTTCATCAATTGACCAACAAAGAATCCTTGTAACTTTGTCTTACCTCCTCTAAATGCTTCTACTTCTTGAGGATTACTTTCCAGGAGTTCAATAACCATTGAAGTGATCAATTTAGGGTCACTTATCATTCCCAAACCTTTCTTCTCGACGATATCTTTCGGAGAGCCACCAGACTTAAGTAATTCTGGAAGAATATCCTTAGCGATTTTTCCACTAATTTTTCCACTGTCAATCATTTGAACCATTTCAGCTAATTGTTTTGGCTGAAATGGCAGTTGAAGAAGATTCTTCTTATTCGCATTAACGTAAGCTGCTAAATCTCCAGTAATCCAATTAGATGCCATTTTGGGATCAACCCCTTCTGAAACGACTTCTTCAAAATACTGTGCCATTGATAATTCATCTGTCAAAACCCTTGCATCATATGTAGATAAACCAAGCTCTTTAGCATATCTATGTCTCTTCATTGAAGGCAACTCAGGTAATTCAGATTCCCATTTTGATTGGATTTCAGGACTAACTTCTATAGGACCTAAGTCTGGGTCTGGGAAATATCGATAATCACTACTTCCTTCCTTAGATCGCATGCTTTTAGTTAACTGTTTAGATTCATCCCACAATCTTGTTTCTTGCTTAACAATCCCATCATTTTCATATAGTTTAACTTGTCTTTCAATCTCATATTCACAAGCCTTCTGAATAGCAGAAAAGGAATTCATATTCTTAATTTCGACTTTGGTGCCAAAGGGAGCTTTAGGGCCCCGTCGAACTGAAATATTAACGTCACATCGCAAAGACCCTTCTTGCATATTGCCATCTGAAACACCTAAATATCTCACTATTCGTCTAATTTCTGAGGCGTATTCAGCTGCTTCTCTGCCAGTGCGCAAATCTGGCTTGCTAACTATCTCAGCCAAAGCAACACCTGCACGATTGTAATCAACTAAGGAATGTGAAGAACCTGCCAAGCGATCACTTCCTGCATGAACCAATTTCCCTGCATCTTCTTCCATATGTAACCTTTCAATACCAATTTTTTTGAGATAAGTCTCTTTACCTTTTTGAGCAACTTCCACTTCTATCCACCCTTCTTTTGCAATAGGTTCATCAAATTGAGATATCTGATAATTCTTAGGAAGATCAGGGTAAAAGTATTGCTTCCTATCAAATTTGCAGTGTCTAGCTATTTGCAAATTTAAAGCCATGGAAGTTTTGACTGCATATTCAAGAACTTTTTTGTTTAAAACAGGCAATGTTCCAGGCAAACCGCAAACGACCGGATCTATATGAGTATTTGGTGCATCTCCAAATTGCGTAGAAGCAGATGTAAAGATCTTGCTTTCAGTACCTAACTGAACATGAGTTTCTAAACCAATCACTGCTTCCCAATCAGTATTAGATTTAGTCATGACTCAAATACCACCCAACATCCCTCCATCCTATGGAAGAATTGAACAGTTGTAATAGACAAGTGGATCTAAACAATTCAAAATTAATTTTAGAAAAGCCAAACAATGGTCACTCGCAAAACAGAACGATTGCTAATTCTCGGCGGTGGTCTTATTGGACTCGCAATTGCTCATGAGTTAGCCAGGAAAGGGCGAGCTGTAGAGATATTAAGCAGGAGTAGAAATGAAGCTGCCGGTTTTGTAGCTGCAGGAATGCTCGCGCCACATGCAGAAGGTCTCAGTAAAAGTCTCTTAGAGTTTGGCAGAGCCAGTCTATTTAAAATACCTGAATGGATCAAAGAAATTGAAAAAAATAGTCAAATCAATTGTGGCTTAAGGTTCTGCGGAATAATTGTTCCATTTTTAAATGATGAAGCAAGAAATAACTATCCCACTGCTTACTTAGGTGAAATTCTAAGTCGTCAGGATCTAGAAAAAGAAATCCCAGGCATTGGATTTAAATGGAAAACAGGATTACTTTTTCCCAAAGATGGGCAAATAGACAATAGACGTCTTTTAATGAAAGCCCTTCAGAAAGCTTGTGTTGCATTAGGAGTCAGATTTAGAGAAGGAGTAGAAGTGCTTGAATTAATAACAAAAGCAAATACTTTTGAAGGAGTTCTTGTGTCTAATGAAGAACGTCAACGAGAGAAAATATATTCCAAGGAAGCTCTTTTGTGCTGTGGGGCATGGAGTAATCAACTGTTGAAAAAAATACCTATTTTTCCAGTAAAGGGGCAAATGTTTTCAATACAAGGTCCCCAAAATACACTCCAAAAAATTCTCTTTGGACCAGGGATATATCTAGTCCCAAGAGAAGATGGTCTAATTGTAGTTGGAGCAACAAGTGAGAAGAAAGTTGGCTTTACTGAAGGCCTTACACCCCATGGACAACAGGAATTACAAAAAGGCATGCATAGCCTGTTACCACATGCTTCATCATGGCCACAAATGGAACGCTGGTGGGGGTTTAGACCTTGCACACCTGATTCAAAGCCAATACTTGGTACATCACCTATTCAAGGTCTTTGGCTTGCGACAGGTCATAATCGAAATGGAGTCCTTTTGTCTGCTATTACTTCTGAACTATTAGCTAAATCCATTTGTAATGAATCGCTTACTGATGAAGAAAAAGAATTTCTCAAAATCTTTAACTGGAATCGTTTTCTAAAGCAAAACTAGTTTTCTACCCTCCATGATTGGTCAGCAGGTTGCCAATCATTAATCTCAGATGAATCAAACCATAAGTTGATTTCAAAACCAGCAGTTTCCTCACCATCAGATCCATGAATCACATTTCTTCCGATATCTACAGCTAAATCTCCTCGAATAGTTCCAGGATCAGCCTCAAGAGGTTTTGTTGCACCGATTACCCTTCTGGCACCAGCTATTACACCATTCCCTTCCCATACCATCGCGACAACGGGTCCACTAGTAATGAAGTCAACTAAACCAGGAAAAAAAGGACGCTCCTTATGAACACCATAATGCTTCTCAGCAAGCTCCCGACTTGGAATAAGTTGCTTAAGAGCAATTAATTTAAACCCCTTACGTTCAAAACGAGACACGATTTCACCCACCAATCCTCGCTGCACGCCGTCAGGCTTGATCGCAAGAAAAGTTCTTTCGACAACCATGGAAATAAATAAATGCAGATGGAGCTATGGTCTACTGTCAAGGACCCCCTTGGCAAGTCAAGCCATAGGATGAAAAAACATCTGTTCTTATAATTAGAAGTATGCAATGAACTTTTTCTCCTAAAAATTTGTCTCCCAGAAACGAAACTAGTAAGAAGAATGAATGGAGCATAGAAGATAGTGCTCTTTTATACGGGCTAGACCTATGGGGGAAAGATTATTTTTCAATTAATGAATTAGGAAATATTAACGTCTATCCTAAAGGAAACAAAAACGAATCTCTCGATCTAAAAAATTTAGTCAAAGAGTTAAAAAGTAGAAACATAAAAACCCCTCTAATCCTCCGTTTTGATGACATACTTGAAGATAGGTTAAAAAAGTTACATGTTTCTTTCGAAACAGCCATTCATCAATATGAATACTCCGCTAAATTCAAAGGAGTTTTTCCTATTAAATGCAATCAACAACGACATGTTTTAGAAGAAATTGTTAGATGTGGAAAGCAATGGAATTTCGGCCTCGAGGCAGGCAGTAAGGCAGAGTTATTAATTGCACTATCATTATTAGATGACCCTGAAGCATTATTAATATGCAATGGTTATAAAGATCAAAGGTATATAGAGACTGCTATTCTTGGTAGACAAATTGGGCGGCAACCAGTAGTCGTTATTGAGCAGTCTGATGAAGTTGATAGAATTATTAAAGCCAGCAAGGTACTAGGCGCAGCACCACTAATCGGCATAAGAGCAAAGCTCTCAAGTGAAAGTAGTGGAAGATGGGGAAACTCTATTGGAGCAAATTCGAAATTTGGATTATCAATCCCAGAAATCTTAAAAGCTGTCAAAAAATTAGCCGATGCCAATTTAATCAATGAATTAATCCTCCTACATTTTCATGTAGGTAGCCAAATTAATGACATTGCTATTTTGAAAAATGCACTACAAGAAGCAGGGCAAATTTATATTGAGCTAAGCAAACTAGGTGCTCCAATGGGATACCTAGATGTAGGAGGTGGCTTAGGGGTCGATTATGATGGAAGCAGAACAGCTACTTTAGCTTCTACAAATTATTCACTACAAAATTATGCTAATGATGTGGTAGCTACTATTCAAGAATGTTGTAAAGCAAAAAATATAAAAGTTCCTACATTGATAAGTGAAAGTGGAAGGGCTTTATCTAGTCATTTCTCTTTATTAGTATTCAATATACTAGGCGTAAGTTCAGTTCCTACTGATATTCCAATCCAAAGAGCTGACGAATGCCTCAGTGTTCAGAATCTACGTATGACATTAACTACAATATCCAATATAAATGTACAAAATCAAGCTGATATATCAAAATTACAAGAAGCTTGGAATGATGCGCTTAAGTTTAAGGAAGATGCACTTGCCGCTTTTCGATTGGGGTACATTGACCTATTAGAAAGAGCAATAGCCGAACAACTGACCTGGGCATGTGCTAAAGCATTATCAATACAACTACCGAAAAATAAATTAGTTCCTGAAGAACTTCAGGAGTTAAATACATCATTAGCAGAAATATATTATTCAAATTTATCAGTTTTCCGATCAGCCCCAGATACATGGGCTATCGACCAATTATTTCCTATTATGCCAATACATCGATTGAATGAAAAACCAACTCAATTAGGCCATTTTGCAGACTTAACGTGTGACTCTGATGGGAAATTAGCAAGATTTATAGATAATGGTCAAGTAAAACCCTTGCTTGAGTTACATACTCTTTACCCATCTGAAGATTATTGGATAGGAATGTTTCTTGGAGGTGCATATCAAGAGGTAATGGGTAACTTACACAATTTATTTGGAAGTACAAATTCAATACATATACGATTATCAGCAAATGGAAGCTACAAATTAAAACATGTGATACGGGGGAATACTAAAGCAGAAGTACTTAATGCAATGGAACACGAATCAGAGCAACTATTAGAAAGGTTACGAATAGCAAGTGAATTAGCAATACAAAAAGGAAACTTACAAATTGATGATGCTCAACGTTTTATAAATCATATAGAAGCCAGTCTTAGACAAAGTACATATCTCCAAGAGTAAAGTTAACTTAATGTTGAGGCAAACTGCTCTTTTGCAAAGTCCAATGCTTGATCCAAAGATTTAGAGTCTTTCCCTCCAGCTTGTGCAAAATTTGGACGTCCACCACCTCCTCCTCCACAGATCTTGGCTATGGGTGCAAGAAATTTGCCAGCATTTAAGCCATCAGAAACAACATTTTTCCCGAAAGCAGCTATAAAAATGACTTTATTTGGCTCATTAGAGTTAGGCACCCCTGCAAGTACTATGGCAGAATTATCTCCTAATTTAGAAAGTAAAGTCTTAATAGCAACCTCAAGCGCATCAGCTGATATTCCATCTAGACGAGCTACAATATATTGACTATTTTTTATAGATATAGCATTGGTTAATAATGCTGACGTCTTGGCAAATGCAATGTCTTCCTGAGCTTTTAAAAGTGATTTTGCCAATACTTTTACTTCTTCTTGCAAGGTGTTAACACGATCAACAATTTTATTAGGTTGAACTTTAAATCGGTCTGACAAAGTTTTTACAACTAGTTCTCGCTCTTCTAAGTAATTCAAAATAGCTGGGCCCGCAACTGCTTCAATTCTGCGAATTCCAGAGGCAATTCCGGATTCACTCACAATTTTAAACGCTCCTATTTCTGAAGTATTAGCAACGTGTGTTCCACCACAAAGTTCCATAGATATCCCTGGAACATCAACCACTCGTACTGTTTTACCATATTTTTCTCCAAACATCGCAACAGCACCAGCTGCTTTAGCTTGACTAATATTCATTTCGTTAACTACTAAAGTATGTGATTCAGAAATCCATAAATTAATCAAATCCTCTACTTGTTGTAGATCAGTTGATTTCAAAGCAGTATTACACTGAAAATCAAAGCGAAGACGGTTAAAGCTAACGAGCGATCCAGCTTGGCTTATATCGGAATCTATGACTTCTTTCAAAGCTGCCTGTAAAAGATGTGTAGCCGTATGATTAATTTGAGCACATCGCCGATTAATAGCATCAACACTAGAGTGAATCAAATCGCCAACTTTTAAAGTTCCATTCTGTACTAATCCACTATGTACAAATACATCATTATTGCGAATCACATTATGTACTTGAATTAAACAATCATCATGAGTCTCTCGATATACAATCCCTTTATCGCCTACTTGCCCACCTGATTCACCATAGAAAGGTGTACTGTCTAGAATAATTTGTATTTTGTCTCCCTGATTTACTTCTTCCACTAGTTTGTCATCAACTATGAGTGCTTGGACGATGCCAACTTCCTGCAAAGAATGATATCCATGAAAAATTGTTGGCTTAATACTTCTCACAGTCTTATCAATTACCTCTTGTACAGTTAAATCAATTGTTGTTGCAGCTGCTTTTCCTCTTTGTCGCTGTCGTTCCATTGCCTCGTCGAAAGCCTTCAAATCAACTTGCAAAGAGTTTTCTTTCGCAATTTCCTCTGTTAATTCCAATGGAAATCCATAAGTATCGTATAACTCAAAAGCCTGTTCACCTGTAATTTGCTTAGGATGCCGTCCTAAAATATCATCTAACAATTTTTCACCTCTACCCAAAGTTTCTAAAAAACGTAATTCCTCTTGATCAATTTCTTTCAAAATAAAATCTTTACGCTTCAGAAGCTGCGGATATGAAGACTTCATTAAATGAATAGCTACATTTCCGATATCAAGTAAAAAAGGCTTATCAATACCGATTTGACGACCATGCCTAACAGCTCGCCTTAGGAGCCTTCGCAAGATATACCCTCGACCTAAATTACTTGCGACAACACCATCGCTAATCAGTTGAACACATGCTCTAATGTGATCTCCAATCACCTTATAAGAAACCTTTGTTTTATCATCTAAGGTCTGATAATTAACGCCCAGTAAATTGGCTAAGTGAGTTAAAAGTGGAAATATCAAATCAGTTTCGTAATTGTTGGGAACATCCTGTAATATCTGAGCCATTCTTTCCAAGCCCATACCTGTATCAATATTGCAATTTGCCAACGATGTAAGATTGCCACTCGTATCTCTGTTGTATTGCATAAAAACCAAATTATAAAATTCTATAAATCGCGTGTCATCTTCTAAATCAATAGATTCATCACCAAGTTCTGGTGCAAAGTCATAGTACAACTCTGAACAAGGGCCACAGGGGCCTGTTGGACCAGATGTCCAAAAATTATCAGCTTCGTCCATTCGAATAATCCGTTGAGGCTTTACCCCAACAACATCTCGCCAAATTCCCTCAGTTTCATCATCTTCACGAAAGATACTAATCACAATATTTCTAGGGTCCAAGCCATAAACTTTTGTACTCAATTCCCAGGCCCATTGAATTGCTTCTTTCTTGAAATAATCTCCAAAAGAGAAGTTACCTAACATCTCAAAGAAAGTTTGATGCCTGGCTGTTCGTCCTACGTTCTCAATGTCATTTGTCCGAATACATTTTTGACTAGTAACAACTCTTGAAGCTGGTCTTTTTTCATGACCCAAAAAAACCGGTTTGAATGGCAACATTCCAGCAATAGTCAATAACACTGTTGGGTCGGTAGGGACTAATGAAGCACTTGGTAAAACTTGATGGCCACGTTCAGCAAAAAATTTCAAAAACGCAGATCTAATCTCCTCTCCTGTACGAGGTCTGCAGTTGTTATCAGACATCAAGCCTTCAACAGTCATAACAAAAATGATCGTTGTGAGAGCAGCCATCAATAGTGATGACTTTTAAAATTACAAAGCAAGCATTCAGCTTCTCACAAATCTAGCCAATCATTTGCCATGATTAACGATAGACTTGCTTGAAACCATTATTGCTATTGGTGGGCTAAGGTTTCAAAATAAAGGAAACCTATTGAACCTTATTGCTTCGCAGCTATGAGTCTGCTGCACGCCACATGGCTTCCAGTAAGACGAACATCTCGAAGTTCGCATTCTCCAGGTTTGCTTCTTTGGGGGGATACATGGCGTGTTGCAAAGCCAAGCACTATAAGTACTCAACCTCTAAAGCATCCATTTTCTCTGTCAAAAGAAGAATTAAGAAGTTTTCTCTTGGGAAAAAACCTTCTTCCTGAGATATGCACAGACATTCAAACCTGTTTAACACTTCCCAGTAAAGCTCTTCAATCTTCCTCCAAGAAAGAAGCTAAATCTTCTACAACAGTCGAAAGTGGAAAAAGTCTTCAATCAGAATGGACTGGTCTACCTTTACAAGCAGAAGAACCTCTTCCCAAAAACTTCGAATGGTGGCCATGGCAAGTCCATGGCTTAATGTTGATGCCAAAAGAAGCAGCATCTTGGCTTGCAAAATTACCACTATCTGATACAAATTCAGATTTCGGAGAAGAACTACTCTGGTGGAGTCATTTAGAACGTTGGTCTCTAAGTTTAATTTCTCAAGGTTTATGGTTACCACAGATACAATTGGAAAAAAGCGAAAACTTACCGGCAAGAGCAAGATGGGTTCCTTTATTAAATAATGAAAAAGAACGTAAAAGACTGGAAGAATTTGCCAGTCGACTACCCCTAGTAGCAACATGCTCACACATTATTGACGAGCCTAGACATATTAAAAATAATGCCAAAAATGATCTAAGACCAATCCATTTAGATGTTCTAGCCTCATCTCGTCCAAGTAGTAATAGGCTACAAGTAGCTAATCTATTGGAGGAGTTAATCGATGCACAACTTAGAGAAAATTTTCAACCAAACAGTGAGTCGCTAGACCCTCTACTCAAAGCTTGGCAAGAAGCATTGGGTTCTGAACAGGGTTTTCTGGACTTAATGACAAATGATTCAGAACGACTAGCCAAAGCAAGCAAAAATTGGAAAGAAGGGCTATCTGGCAATCTTAAAGCTGCAAGACTATGTCTTGAACTTTTTGCACCTATCGAGAAAGAAGAGCTCTGGGAATTAAAATTTGGATTACAAGCAGAGATAGACCCCAGCCTCAAAGTCAGTGCAGAATCCGCCTGGAAGACTAGCGGAAACATGCTGCAACTTGGGGAAGTCCCAATTGAAAATCCTGGGGAAATACTTCTTGAAGGGTTAGGAAGAGCCTTAAGTATTTTTCATCCAATAGAAAGAGGGCTAGAAAGTGCTGCGCCTGAAAAAATGCAACTAACACCAGCCGAAGCATTTGTACTGATACGTACTGCTGCAAAGCAATTACGGGATGTTGGAATTGGTGTGATACTCCCTCCTAGTCTTGCGGAAGGACTGGGTAGCCGCCTAGGCCTTGCTATCGAAGCAGAATTGTCTAATAACTCACAAAGATTATGTCTGGGAGAGACCTTGAAATGGAATTGGGAACTCATGATAGGTGGTGTAACATTAACTCTTCAAGAACTGGAAAGACTTTCAAAGAAAAAGAGTCCACTAGTAAATCACAAAGGTTCATGGATCGAATTACGTCCTAACGATCTAAAAAATGCTGCGAAATTCTCTAGCCACAATCCAAATCTAAGCCTGGATGAAGCATTAAGGCTGACATCTACTCAAGGAAACACTTTTTTCAAATTACCAGTGCATCGCTTTGATGCAGGACCACAACTGCAAAAAGTTTTAGAACAATATCATCAACACAAGGCTCCCGAACCATTAGGTACACCAGAAGGATTTATTGGTCAATTAAGACCGTATCAAGAAAGAGGCTTGGGATGGTTAGCATTTCTCCACCGCTTCGAACAAGGATCATGTTTAGCCGATGATATGGGTTTAGGGAAAACCATCCAATTACTAGCATTTTTTCAACATCTTAAAAACAACAAAGAACTAAAAAAGGCTATTTTATTAATTGCTCCTACATCGGTCTTAATAAATTGGAAAAGAGAAGCACTTCTATTTACACCAAAATTATCTGTACGAGAACATTATGGTTCAAAAAGACCATCTACATTAGAAGCTTTGAAGGAAAGTCTCCAAAAGATAGATGTTTTAATTACTAGTTATGGTTTATTACATAGAGACCAAGCAATACTTAAGGGGTATGACTGGCAGGGAATTGTTATTGATGAAGCTCAGGCAATTAAAAATCCAAACTCCAAGCAAAGTCAAATAACTCGTGAAATCGTAAAAACTGGAAAAACAGTCCCTTTTCGAATCGCATTAACAGGAACTCCCGTCGAGAATCGTATCAGTGAACTTTGGGCTTTAATGAATTTTTTAAATCCTTTAGTGCTGGGAGAAGAGGAATTTTTTAATCAACGCTACAAAATGCCTATCGAACGTTATGGGGATGTCTCATCACTAAAAGATCTCAAAGCCAGAGTGAGTCCATTTATTTTAAGAAGATTAAAAAATGACAAGTCCATTATCTCTGATTTACCAGAAAAAGTGGAGTTAAATGAATGGGTCAGTCTTAGTAATGAGCAAAAAAACCTTTATCAAAAAACTGTGGAGAAAGCGATGGATGAAATAGCATCATCACCTCTGGGTCAACGTCAAGGTAAAACTCTCGGACTATTGATACATCTAAAACAAATATGCAATCATCCTGCTCTAGCATTAAAGGAAAGTAGCATCAGTAAAGATTTTGGAGTGCGTTCTTCAAAACTGCAAAGATTGGAAGAAATTCTAGAAGAAATTTTTGAAGCAGGTGATAGGGCCTTACTATTTACACAGTTTGCCCAATGGGGGCATATGTTGAAAGAATATTTAGAAACAAAAATGGTCAATGATATTCCTTTCCTACACGGAGGTACACGAAAATCAGATCGTCAAAAAATGATTGATAGGTTTCAAGAAGACCCCAGAGGCCCGAAATTATTTTTGCTATCTTTAAAGGCTGGTGGGATGGGCATTAATCTAACTAGAGCAAATCACGTTTTACATATTGATCGATGGTGGAACCCAGCGGTAGAAAACCAAGCAACAGATCGTGCATACCGAATCGGACAAAATAATAGGGTTATGGTTCACAAATTTATTAGTACTGGATCAATCGAAGAGAAAATCAACAAAATGATTCAAGATAAATCTAAACTAGCTCAAGAAATCATTGGCTCAGGAGAAGAGTGGCTAGGGAAACTAAATGTGCAAGAATTAAAAGATTTAGTTTCCCTAGATGATGATGAAAATTTATGAGCTACTCTTCTAAAAATGATACAGAAATAACAACTGCAATAGGTAAGGAGGGACTTGGAAAACAATCCTGGTGGGTGGAGCAATGGATGGAGTTAATTAATTCATATAGATTTAAGAAACGTCTAGAGCGAGCATGGGGATATGCAAGAGAAGGTAATGTTACTTCGATACAATTTGAAGGGAGAAGAGTTCATGCACGAGTGCAAGGAACAGAAGCTGAGCCTTACAAAGTAAAACTTTGGCTGGATATTTTAAGTGACGAAGATTGGAAATACGTTCTTGAAGCTATGGCGAAAAAGGCAAGATGGTCTGCCCAATTATTAGCGGGAACAATGCCTGAGGATATAGAAACGGCCTTTGCTGCTAGTGGGCATAGGTTATTTCCATTCAAATTGCAAGAAGTTAAAAGTGAATGTAGTTGTCCAGATAAAGCAAACCCATGTAAACATATTAGTGCTATCTATTTTCTATTAGGAGAAAGGTTCAAAGAAGATCCTTTTATTCTTTTCCAATTAAGAGGGAGAAGTCGAAGCAGATTATTAACAGATCTTGCAAAAGAAAGGTTGAAAATGCTGGAGAATCTCTCAATTCAAAAAAAAGATAAAACAAGCAACCAAAATATCAGTAAAGAAGAAAAACCTCATCAATACCATCCATCATTCTCCAAGCCTGATCTGTGGTGGAAATATAATACTGATTTAGATCAAGACTTAGTTATTATCACTCCTGCTATGGAAGGTGAAGAAGGCCTAAAGGTTGCAGGGGCTTTACCACTAGCTCAAGAACCTCAATATCCTCAATCTCATAGCTTATTCTTAGAAAATCTAATAAAGCATAGCCAAATTCAAGCTCACGAAGCCATGATCAAAGCTATGTCTGCCAATTCTTGAAGAACACTGATATCTTGTGATGAACTAGCCTTAGGATATGTAAATTCGCAATTTATAGTTCTTCTCCTAAAACAAGCGTTAATTCTCACTTCAAAGTATTAGAGTCTCAGAATGCTTGATATCACCATGAATGAGCAAACTAGCGTAGGCCAAGACTCTATCTCTAGAGAACAAGGTCTCTCTATACAATGTGAACTTATTGGTTCCAATACAACTACCATTCGCTCTCTAGATTGGGAACGTGATCGTTTTGATATTGAATTTGGATTAAGAAATGGAACTACGTATAACAGTTTTCTTATTAAAGGAGAAAAAACAGCTTTAATCGACACTAGTCATAAGAAGTTTAAGAAGCCTTGGTTGAAAGTTTTATTGAAAAATATTGATCCAAAGAATATTGACTATCTGGTAGTAAGTCATACAGAACCTGATCACTCAGGATTAATAGGTGATCTTCTTGATTTAAATCATGAAATTGAAATTATTGGTTCCAAAGTTGCTTTACAATTTCTAGAAAATCAAGTTCATAAGCAATTCAAATCAAAGACCATCAAAACTGGTGATGAGCTTGATTTAGGGATGAATCAAGCAAATGGAATTCATCACAAATTAGAATTTCTAAGTACTCCAAACCTCCATTGGCCAGACACAATTTTTTCTTTTGACCATGCCACTGGAATCTTATTTACATGTGATGCATTTGGACTCCACTATTGCTCAAATGAACTATTTGATTATAGTTCTGAGCTAATACTCCCAGATTTTCGCTATTACTATGATTGCCTAATGGGACCAAATGCGCGCAGTGTTTTACAAGCTCTTAAACGGATAAATAACTTACCTGAAATAAGCACTATTGCCGTTGGTCACGGACCTCTTTTAAAACACAACATAGATTTGTGGAAAAACAATTATTTGGAATGGAGTCAAAAACGGAATAAAGACGAAGGATATTCTGCTGTTTGCTATATAAGTCAATATGGCTTTTGTGATCGATTAAGCCAAGCAATTGCATTAGGTATTAATAAAGCAGATTCTCAAGCTCAACTTGTTGATCTTCGGGCTTCGGATTCCCAAGAAATCAACGCCCTTATCAGTGAAGCCAAAGCAGTGATAGTTCCAACATGGCCACATGATCGAGATGCTGAACTGCAAAATTCAATAGGGACTTTATTAGCTGGATTAAATGCAAAGCAGTGGATAGCTATATATGACGCCTATGGCGGTAATGATGAACCAATAGATGTAGTTGCAAACCAGCTACGAAGCCTTGGACAAAAAGAAGCATTTTCACCTCTCAGAGTGCATAAAGAACCTGACGCAAATACATATCAATGTTTTGAAGAAGCAGGTACTGATCTTGGACAACTACTAAATCGAAAGAAAAATATAGCGACCATCAAAAGTTTTGATGGGGATTTAATGAAAGCAATGGGACGTTTAAGTGGAGGTCTATATGTAGTCACCGCTAGTCAGGGGACAAACAATGCTAAGCGCCGTGGGGCAATGGTGGCTAGCTGGGTTAGCCAAGCCAGTTTCTCTCCTCCAGGAGTCACAGTTGCTGTAGCAAAAGATCGTGCAATTGAAACACTTATGCAAGTTGAAGATAAATTTGTGATCAATGTTCTAGAAGAAAATAATTATCAGAAATTATTTCGTCAATTCCTGAGAAGATTCCCACCAGGCGCCAATCGTTTTGAAGGTATAGGTGTTTTGGAAGATGCCGCGCAAGGTGGGCCAGTATTAAGTGATGCACTAGCTTATTTAGATTGTGTAGTGCAACAAAGAATGGAAACTTCTGATCATTGGGTTATATATGCACTGGTAGAAAACGGAAGCATTGCCAATCCAGAAGCCAAAACAGCTGTTCATCACCGCAAAGTTGGGACATCTTATTAATGTCAAATACCCAAAGCAAAGAATTTTCAAAGCATTCAATAAATCTTGCTATTGAAGAAGATTTACTTTGTATAAAATGTATTAGCCCAAAGAAAATTCGTTTTGAAATTGAATATTCATTAGGCAAAGGAACTACTGCCAATTCATTTCTTTTTACCAAGCCTGATAAATCACTTGCAAGCGCTATTCTTATTCATCCTCCTGGTAATAATTTTAAATCAACTTTTTTACCAGCCTTAACGAAAATCTTATCTTCAGATAAGACTACTTTAGATGTTGTCATTGGTCATATAAATCCGAATCGTGTTGCTTTACTTAGAGAACTAACTATTACTTTTAAAAATATAAAGTTAATTTGCTCAAACCCAGCAGCAAAATTATTAAAAGATCTATGGTACCAAGTCAAACCTTCAAAAACTTCAACGACCACTAGTAACGCAGTAACAATACCTCCCTTTCCAAAAGTTAGTTTAATAAAACAAGAGCAAACAATAATCATATCTGACGACTATGAACTTCAATTAATACCAACACCAACAGCAAAATGGCCAGGAGGACTAATGGTATTCGAAAAGCAGACAGGTTTACTAATGAGCGATAAATTATTTGGGGCCCATATCTCTACACATCAGTGGTCTGAACTAAATCGAATAAGCACAGAAGAAGAACGTCGCCATTATTTCGATTGTCTTATGGCGCCGATGACTCAGCAAGTCAATTCAATTGTCGAAAAGCTTGAGCTGCTTGAGATACGATGTATTGCCCCATGCCATGGACCAGCAATTGAAACAAGTTGGCGTAGCTTACTAAATGACTATCAACGATGGGGTGAATCACAACAAAGGACATCTTTAAAAATAGTTCTTCTTTTTGCAAGTGCGTACGGCAATACAGCCGCAATAGCTGACTCTCTTGCTAAAGGAATTAGTTCCACTGGAATATCTGTGCAAAGTTTAAATTGCGAGTTCACTCAAACTCATGAATTAATTAAATGTATACAAGAAGCTGATGCTTATTTAATAGGCTCGCCCACTCTGGGAGGGCATGCCCCAACACCTATTATTTCAGCTTTGGGAACATTACTTGCCGAAGGCGATAGAAAAAAACCGATAGGAATCTTTGGGAGCTATGGATGGAGTGGTGAAGCCTTAGATCTACTAGAAAACAAGCTTAAAGATGGAGGATTCCATTTCGGCTTCGACCCAATAAAAGTAAAGTTTAGCCCGGATGAAGTGATGATCAAAACTCTTAAAGAAACGGGGACCAAATTTGGGCGAATGTTACTTAGAAGTCAATACAAAAAGAAACGTCAACCGAGTGGAGGTATTAATACAACAAAAAGCGATCCTGGTCTGCTAGCACTCGGTAAAATAATTGGTTCTTTATGTATCTTAACCACTGAGAAAAAAGATGAGTCAGGTAAGCAGATTTTAAATGGAGCAATGGTAGCTAGCTGGGTTAGCCAAGCCAGTTTCTCTCCTCCAGGAATAACAATTGCTGTAGCCAAAGATCGTGCTGTTGAAACCCTCTTACATAAAGAAGACCTATTTGCATTAAACATATTAAATAAAGAGAATCATCAAAAGCTGTTAAAGCAATTTCTACAACCTTTTGCCCCAGGGGCAGACAGGTTTCTAAACTTGCACCTTGAAAGCAGTCCTGGCAATCAACCAATTCTTCCAGAAGCTTTGGCCTGGCTAGAAGGTTTTGTCAAACAAAGAATGGACTGTGGGGACCATTGGCTGATATATGCAGAAATCAAGCATGGCAAAGTGCTTAATCCAAATGGAATTACAGCAGTACATCATCGGAACACAGGAGCAAATTATTAATCAAAATTCTGATAAAAATAAGTAAGAGTAATTTCGTCAAATCCGCATGAGTCCTCTTTCAAATCTACTAATCGTAACTGCTAGTAATGGTGAGAATCTCAAATTAGCCCAACGTTTTGCCCTGGCAGGTACAAAACTTGGAGCAAAAGCTGAAGTAATTGATTTAACAACCATCGATATCCCCATCTACAGCCCCAGATCCCATGAAAAATTAGGGATTCCTCAAGAAATAAACGCTTTACATTCTCAAATAGTCTCCATACCTAGATGGGTGATTTGTGCTCCAGAATATAACGGCTCCATACCGCCAACATTAACAAATGCAATTGCATGGTTATCAGTTCAAGAAAAAGATTTTCGAAAGTTATTTAATGGAAGACCTATTGCAATTGCAAGCTTTTCTGGCGGAGGATGTATGGAGCTATTGCTGTCTATGAGAATACAGTTAACACACCTAGGTGCTCAAGTAGTTGGAAGACAATTAGCGTGCAACAAACAAAATCCCGCAAAAGACGAGTCAATAGATGACCTGTTAAACCGCTTATTACAAATGGAACCCTTACAACTTTAAGCAAACTAGTGATCTATATATAGTGTCTAGCAAAAGTTAAAGTTTTTGAGAAATCCTTGCCTCAAGCAAAGGTACAGTCGTGAAAACCATTGCATTATATACAAAGTTTTCTAAGTTTTCATCAAAAAACCTAATTACAATTAGGTCAGCAAGATCGAACAAAATTGCTTCATACCCTATATATATGGTTTGATAAATATATTCTCAATCACTTGAACTTCTTAATGAGATGTTTCTCGGAAAGAATCAATGCGATTCGGTATAGAGGTTTTCTTTTACTAGAAGAGCACAACAGAAGTTGGTTAGTAAGACCAGAAAGAAGTCCTATGTTTTTACTACCCTTTAGGACTCCAGCTTGCTCATTAGTAGAAGTCAAACAAATACTTGATCAGAAACTTTCTAACAAAGAACAAGAAATGCATGCAGCGTGAAAAACTAGATCAAAACTTCTCTAAAGACCTTTATACCAAACCTCTAACACTTCTCTAGCCATAGGAAGTGCATGAACTGACCCTCCTCCAGGAGTATTTTGAGCGAATGCCACAACAACTATTTCTGTAGATTCAAAAGGTGCAAAACATGCAAACCAAGCATGATCACTACCCCCAGTACTATCTTCTGCCGTGCCAGTTTTCCCAGCAACAGGTGGAAGAGTTAATTCGCCAAAATGAATAGTTCTACCTGTACCAGATATAGCTACTTTTCTTAACCCTTCTCTAATTTTTTGCAATGTAGAAGGCTTGATGTCCACTTTCGTTCTGAATTGGTTCGATAACCAATCAACCTTGCCTTCAACTAAATGGGGAGTAATTAAATACCCCCCATTTGCAAAAACAGCATAAGCTCGAGCTAATTGTAAAGGTGTCACCTGAACAACAGCCTGCCCAATTGAAGCACTTGCAATATCTTCAGGAATCCAAGGAGTCGTTCCAGGTTTCCCCCATCCCCGACCCTTCTCAGCCCATTCTTTGTTACCAACAAACCCTTTACTTTCTTCATTGCTAATTTCAATACCCGTCCGCGAATAAAAACCTAATTTAATAGCCGCTTCATATAATTCTTCAGAACCAACTCCAACTCCAACCTGATAAAAAAAAGTATTACTAGAAACCCGAAAAGCATCTTCATAACCAATTTTGCCAAATCCCAAACCATTATGTTCAGGAAAGCAATGTCCTCCATATTGAATACATGGTTTTGTATCTAGCAAAACATTAGGAGGGTATTTACCACTTTCCATTCCAGCCATTCCAGTCACTACTTTCCAAGTACTGCCAGGGTCGTAGGCATTTAATGCTCTACTCAAAAGCGGTAAATCAGACGCTAAAAAAATATCCTCATATTCCTTTTGAGTAGTAAATAATTTAGTAAAATAGTTTGGATCAAAACTTGGGCGACTGGCCATGGCTTTGATCGCACCTGTGTGAGGATCTAAAGCAACTATTGCACCGCCTTTTTTCCCCTCAAGAGCTTTTTCTGCAGCATTTTGTAATCTAAGGTCTAAAGTTAATATTAAATCTTTTCCTGCTTTAGGTGATTGATAACCTAAACTTCTTTGAATTTTACCTGTTGCATCTACTTCAAGCATTTCACCGCCCCATTTACCTCTTAGATGGTGCTCAAAAACAGATTCTATTCCCGCTCTTCCAATGCGATCTCTTATCTTATAACCTTTATTAGCTAAAAGCTTATATTCATTTGAAGTTATATATTGAGTATACCCTAATACATGAGATGCAACTGTCTTAAAAGGATAATATCTTATCAATTCTAAATGGACTTGTGCTCCATATAAAAGGGTTTCATTCTCTTTAAATCGTATAATCTGTTCATCTGACATTTCTGCCATTAATGTAATACTAAATTGATTATTTATGATACCTGAATCAAAAAGTTCATGTATTTTTTTCAAGTCTAAATCTAATAATTGAGAAAGATTTTCAGCCAATAAAGGCCATTCTGATTTCTTTATCAAATGTGGTTGAACAATTAATGAATATACCAATCTATTATCAGCCAAAGTAATACCATTAATATCAAGAAGTCGGCCACGAATGGGTGGAGATGATACTACTCTGATTCGATTTTCCTCTGACAAGCGCTTAAACTTACTCCCTTGCAATATTTGTAAGTGAACAAGTCTCCCAAAAATTAATAAGAATATCATGGTTACAAAAAAAACTAAATTATTAGGCTGATTTATTAAATTTATTTTTCTACTTCTATTTTCTTTATAAAAATCTCCTTGTTTCATTGCAAATAAAAACAGTTTTAAAAAATCAATTAACTATTATTATTCTCGTCCAAATAAGCCTTTAACAAATCTAATCGCTCTTCTATTCTTAATAAAATAGGCATTAATGGAGTTTTCTCTTCTAAAGCTACTTCCTCAACAGAAATCTTAACTTCCTTCACTGGATTCCCAAGACCAGGGCTTACATTATCCAATTGTTGCCTTACCACGCCAGCTGCCAAATCACCTTCCATTTTTAATTCTGCAAATGGTTCTTTGGCAGACTGAAAGACTTCCATCACTTTTTGAATGCCACCTTTCCGGACCCGCTCCACAACAGCCATTCCCATAGGAAGTGCATCTTGCATTACCTTCAAATGAAAAGCCCTTACTGAAGAGTCAGGCATAAAGAAGATTATCTACAAAATCAATTTAAACCAGTTTGGTCTGTACTGCTGAAATATGGATTGCAACTATTGTTAGAGATGCCCATGGACCACCCGCCAAACATTGCAAAAACACAAATTGCAACTATAGGTACCACTGCTTTATGAGTAGTCTCTAAACCTATCCACTCACGCCATTCACACAAAAAACGTTCTCTAGCAATTCGTTGTTTCTCTTGGGATTCTTTCTTAAAGCGGCGTCTAAAAGACTTCTCTACCCATCTCTCAAAAGCACGCTTTTTAGTTACTGCCATCTTTCTTTCTACTTCTAACAATTGGCCAGAACTGAGTTCTGGATGAAAAGTACTTATTAATTCAAGACTTTTCAAGAACATTTCAACAGCACCATCTTTAATATTACGTTCTTCTTCTTCAAGAAAATTCCAATCAAGTTCTGGGTAGAAACGAAGACGGTTGACTTTGATTTGTTCCTCGCCTAGTTGACCTGGCTCTCTCAGCCATCTATCTGTATTGTTATCAAACCTACGCCAATATAAAAAAGGGTTTAAAAAAATAGTTTTGCCCGACAACTGAATGCTGTCATATTGAAGTCTACGGTCAACAAAGCTTTCTGTGTGATTAGCTACTGTCAATGAATTTTACGTAACTGGTCTAAAATAGCGATTTTTCTGTTAGTTAACCAGTCTTTTATAAGTCCTGAAGAGGATATATTTCTAATTTTATTCCCACTCGATAGTCCCTCACAAAAAGATTGTGGATATAGCTGGCATCTAGGACACACAAATTGCGTGATAAACCCGTGACAAACTACAATATTCCCAAAGAACAAGACTTGATTTGATTAATAATCATAGAAGCTTCAAGTAAAAGAGGAGGTAATTAGAGTATAGAAAATACAATCAAAATCTTCATAAAGAATTGAATCTATATAATCTCAGTCCTTTAGGAAAAACTATGATTAAAAAGGAATCCCTTAGAGGTTAAGAATGAAAGGTTTTGGAGATCAGAATAAATCTAAAAAAAAAGTAGGCGATTTAACAACTAAACAACATCATTATCAAATACTGAATAATGCATTAAAAAATCACTCAGATGGAAATATTTCTCAAGCAGGAAAATCTTATCAATATTTAATTGATAATGGATTCGAGGATACAAGAGTATTTAATAATTATGGAATGATCTTAATAAGTCTTGGAAAATTAAAAGACGCTGAACTATCTATTCGCAAGGCAATTGAACTTAATCCTAAAGATGCATTAGCACATTCAAATTTAGGAGGCATTTTGAAAGAACTTGGAAAACTAAACGACGCTGAACTATCTATTCGCAAGGCAATTGAACTTAATCCTAAAGGTGCAGCAGCACATTCAAATTTAGGAGTTACTTTGAAAGAACTTGGAAAATTAAAAGACTCTGAACTATCTATTCGCAAGGCAATTGAACTTAATCCTACAGATGCAGCAGCACATTCAAATTTAGGAGTTACTTTGAAAGAAATTGGAAAACTAAAAGACGCTGAACTATCTATTCGCAAGGCAATTGAACTTAATCCAAATCTCGCTACAGCATATGTCAGTCTTGGGCACATATTCAAAGAAATTGGAAAGCTAAAAGATGCTGAACTATCTATTTGCAAGGCAATTGAACTTAATCCAAATCTGGCTACAGCATTCTATTCGTTATCAACCCTGAACTATTCAAATAAAAATCAAATATGGCAGGATCAACTATTTTCGGAAAATATTCTAAAAAGTAACTCTAAAAAAGATCATATTGATATTTACTTCGCAAGAGCAAATATTTTGCACAAAGAGAAAAATTATAAAGAAAGTGCTAGATACCTTCAATTGGCAAATGAATTAAAACTCATGCTTAACCCATCTAATGCTGATGTCTTTATCAAAAAGTCCCAGAGTTTACTTGTTGAATCTCAGAAAGCCAATATCAATCAAAAAGAAAACAAAAAATATCCCCAAAGTATTTTCATTGTTGGAATGCCTAGAAGTGGATCAACATTAACTGAATCAATTCTTTCTATGAATACTAGTGTAAAGGGTTTAGGGGAGGTTAATATCTTTGAAGAATCATTTGAAGATTACAGAAAGAATTCTGAAGGGTCAACACTTGCTGAATTATATTGGCAGAAAGTAAACAATGAGCAGGAAGAATGGAAAATTACAACCAATAAATGGTTATATAATTATCAATACACAGGTATCATTGCAAGTCAAATACCTAATGTCATAATTATTCATTCATTTAGAAATCCTTTAGATAATATTCTCTCAATTTACCGAGCAAATTTTGCGAGGGGAAATAAATATTCTTCCTCCCTTGTTGATTGCGCAAAAATATATTTAAATCACGAAAATATAATGACTAAGTACAAGAATAAATTTCGATCAAACATCTACGACTTAAATTATGATTCATTAGTGAGTAATCCTAAGAAAGAAATTAAATCTTTAATTTCTTATTTAGGGTGGGAATGGGATGATGCCTACCTAGCACATCACCTCAACCGACGATCCGTGACTACCGCAAGCGTAGTTCAAGTTCGTTCACCGATTAATTCAAAATCTATAGGAGGATGGAAAAACTACAAAGAGATGCTTACACCTGCTATAGAAATCCTGACTAAAGATGATAGATATCGAGACTTAACTGCTTAAGTTATCGAGGAAAAGTAAATACCTAAAAAACAATAAAATTTTCTTCTATTACGACTATCAATTTTCGATGTATAGAGGATCAACACCTAAACATACTTCTAACTCTTCATACAAAAGATAAGAAGGTGCATTGATACCTTTCAACCATATATGGGGAAATAAAATGTAGAGAACAGCATCTTTCTAAGATTTCTTCACGAATACGAAGTGACAAGACAAACCAAAGAGGTGAAACACCTGTGTTTCCTGCCCCTGTTATACATTACAAACCCGTGACAAACTACTACTTGCAATCTATAACTGCGTTCTGCCCTTATGAACTATTCCCACTCGATTGTCCCAGGAGGCTTACTAGTTATATCTAAAACTACTCGATTAACTCCTGCAACTTCATTTACTATTCGGTTAGAAATAATTTCTAATAGAGGATCAGGCAATCTAGACCAATCTGCCGTCATACCATCTTCACTAGAAACACATCTCACAACGATGGGCCAAGCATAAGTTCGTTGATCTCCCATAACTCCTACAGAACAAACAGGTAATAAAACTGCAAAAGCTTGCCAAATATCGTCGTATAAAGATGCTTTACGAATTTCTTGCCTAACAATTAAATCAGCATCTCTTAAGCAATTCAATTTCTCATCTGTAACTTCGCCAAGAATTCTTATTGCAAGTCCAGGACCTGGAAAAGGATGCCTACTTACAATTTCCTCAGGCAACCCTAAAGCTCGACCTACTTTTCTGACCTCATCTTTAAACAATAATCTCAAAGGCTCAACCAACTTAAATTGAAGATCCTTAGGCAAACCTCCAACATTATGGTGACTTTTAATTTTAACCGCAATTCTCTCTCCTGTTTTTGGGTCTATATTTGTCCCAGAACTCTCGATAACGTCTGGATAAAGTGTGCCTTGCGCCAAGTAATCAAAAGGACCTAATCGAACACTTTCTTCTTCAAATACACGAATAAACTCTGCACCAATTATTTTTCGTTTCTTCTCTGGATCAATCACACCTTTTAATTTGGAAATAAATCGCTCACGTGCATTGATATATTGAACATTAATATTAAATTTCTGATCAAAGAACTCCATTAAAAACTCAGGCTCTCCTTTTCGCATAAAACCTTGATCTATAAACATGCAAGTCAATTGATCCCCTATTGCTCTTTTCAATAAAAAAGCCAGCGTCGATGAATCAACACCTCCAGACAAAGCAAGCAAAACTTTTTTCTTGCCCACTTGTCTCTGTACTTTACTTACTGCTTCATCGATAAAAGTGGTAGTAGTCCAATCAGGTTGACAACAACAAATGTTATAAACAAAATTCCTGATCATTACCATCCCATTCTGTGAATGAACCACTTCAGGATGGAACTGAACACCATAAAAGTTACGGCTATGAGAAGCGATAGCAGCCTCTGAGGTATTACTAGTATGAGCCAAACGGACAAATCCTAGAGGCAGCTCTTCTACGGCATCAGCATGACTCATCCACATTATCGACCCAGATTCGACATTCGTTAGTAATGCAGTAGGGTCATCCACATGCAATGGAGCTTTCCCATATTCAGCTTTTCCTGTAGCAGCAGTTACACGCCCTCCTAACTGTTGCACCATTAATTGCATGCCATAGCATACTCCAAGAATAGGAATGTCTAAATTCCAAATCTCTGGATCAGAGAGAGGTGCGCCATCTGCATAAACAGAACTTGGTCCTCCACTAAGAATAATTCCTTTAGGGGCTAATTTCTTCAATTCTTTAGCAGAGGTGCTATAGCCCATCACAATCGAATAAACTTCTGTCTCTCTAATCCTGCGAGCGATTAGTTCCGAATACTGTGAACCAAAGTCAAGAATAACTATCGAAGGATTCCTTTGATTTTCAAGCTGTGAATTAGAAGACATATAAACCAAAAAAAATCTGCACCAAGTTCAGAATAGATAAAAGTTTAACTCTAGTCTTGAAGAGTCACATCTAGAGAATGAATGTTTTGAAGACCCAATGGACCTGCCCATCGCAATCGTCGTTCACGATCGAACAAAACTACTCCTATCTTCATAGAAGAAGCAATATAGCGATTAACATATACTTGACTTCTCTCCTCAACTTCCCTAGCTATTCTAAGCCATAATTTCTTAGCACTTGTTAAATCATTTTGTTCTAGCATCAGCAAGGCATCCTGAATAGAAACACATTGCCCAAGTGATTTTATCAATTCAAATGAAATACCTTCTTTAACAGCTAAAGCAACTAAAATTTCCAACCTACTATCTGCTAAATGATTATGAGTATGAAAAATTCCTCCAGCAAGTTTAATTAATTTGCCATGATAACCAACAATTACCAATTGCTTTACCCCTTCTTCTGCAGCTGCAACAAGTAAAGGTCCCAACCAATTACCTGTTTTAATAATTGGAAAAGCATTGAAACCTGCTTTCAATGCTAAGTCCAAACCATTTTCACCAATCACAAAAGTCAAATTACCAGCAAAATTTTTTCTCGAACATTGATCACGCAAATTTCTTATAGCGTTTTGAAGTTGATCAGGAGAAGCACTCACTTGCACCTCAGCTTGTGTACCTATCAAAGCCAGTCCATCTACAACTCCAAAAGCACGGTTACTTGTTCGTTGAGCTAAATCTCGTCCAGCAGGGAAAATAATTTCCAATTTTAAAAGTTTTCCATGTTTTCTAAAAGACAAAAGGTTTAAATACAAAAGTTTTTCGGCAAACTCAGAGATACAAATTTGACCATCAGACTCAAATTTTCCAACCCCAAAACCACCATCAATTTTTAACCATGAATCTGAAGAAAGGACTGAGTCTGTATTGGCCATCTGATCACTTTCCTCTAAATTCACAAAAACCCAAATTTCCAACCCCCTTGTTAAATCAAGCAAAATTCCAGGATCACAATGACTAATCGCCATGGCTCCCTTGCCAGTATTAAGAGATGCTGCTGATGAAATAGGAACCTTAATTACTTCTTCAGCATCAGGTAATTGAATAGTCTGAACTGGGCAAAAATCATTGCCTTGCATGACTTCTACTGCAGCTTTTGCAGCTGCAGCAACCCAAATAGGTAGGGTTAAACCTCTAGAATCAGAAAAAGGATTAGAAATAAATGAATTCCCTTGGTAGTTGTTTAAGATAACTCTTTTACATCTGGAAGCGATGAAAGAAAAACTTGCTCTAATGATTCCTGGACCAACGCCAGTCCCAGAAAGAGTTCTACAAGCCCTTGGGAGGCATCCCATAGGCCATCGAACTCCAGAGTTTCAGGATATTGTAAAAAAAACAACGAATCTGCTTAAGTGGCTCCATCAAACTGAGTCAGACGTTTTAACAATTACTGGTAGTGGTACTGCTGCTATGGAAGCAGGAATTATAAATACTCTGAGTAGAGGCGATAAGGTTATTTGTGGAGAAAATGGAAAGTTTGGCGAACGATGGGTCAAAGTTGCTAAGGCCTATGGGCTTGATGTTCAAGTAATCAAAGCTGATTGGGGCAACAGTTTAGATCCCAAAAAATTTAAAAGTGTACTCGAAAAAGATAAATCAATACGGGCCGTAATCTTAACTCATTCAGAAACATCCACAGGAGTTATTAATGATCTAGAAGAAATTAGTTCTTATGTTCAAAAACATGAGCTAGCAATAACAATTGCAGATTGTGTTACAAGCTTAGGTGCATGTAATGTCCCAATGGATCAATGGGGTTTAGATGTCGTTGCATCAGGATCTCAAAAAGGATACATGTTGCCACCTGGCCTAAGTTTTGTTTCTATGAGTCAAAAGGCCTGGGAAGCAAATAATCGGTCAGATCTACCTAAGTTTTATTTAGATTTAAAGCCTTACAAAAAAACAGCGGATAAACACAGTAACCCTTTTACGCCAGGAGTTAATTTATATTTTGCACTCGCTGAAGCATTAGAAATGATGCAAGAAGAAGGTTTGGAGAATATCTTTAAACGCCATAAAAAACATAAAGAAGCAACTGAAAAAGCTATGCAGGCTATTGGCCTAAGTCTTTTTGCTGCTGAAAATTGTGGAAGCCCTTCAATTACAGCTGTCTGTTCCAATGATATTGATGCAGATATAATTAGAAAATATGTAAAAGATAATTTTGATATACTACTTGCAGGAGGACAGGATCACTTAAAAGGCAAAGTATTTAGAATTGGACATCTCGGATTTGTAAATGATCGAGATATAATCTCAGCCATAGCATCTATTGAAATTGCACTAAACAGACTAGGTATTGAAAAGTATCCAGTTGGCACAGGAGTCAATGCAGCATCAAAGATTTTAAAAGGTTAATGCTTATTTATAGAAACTTAAGCAGCAATACCATGACCTTCACTTTCCTCCTCCAACCAAAATTCACCGTCCTTATCCTCGCTAGTTGAAGTATTCAAAAGACCTTTACATTCCTGAAGCATCTGATCAACACCATCAAGCATGACAATTTCCTCATCAGTCTGTATTGAATCAGATTGAGTAGCTTGAGACTCTAACGTTTCTAAACGCCGTTCCAATTTTACCAATCGTTGTGATATTGCCGTTAGAGTTTGAGCTAGATCTTCAGCAGTTCTTGTAATCCTGAATGAGCAAGAAGATGACATTTAAAAATCCAATACTTTCACTGATGACAACACATAAATACGAAATTCTCAAGTCTTAAAAAATAAAGAGCTTAAAATACATGGTAAAAAAATTAAATTGAAAATACTATTCTCTAAATTAAGCGCAATTTTACTCTAGGCAATGTTTAGAGAAAACTGGTTAATAGCACATTTATTGGAGTAACTCAAATTACTCTGGAGTAACAAATTAAGCCTAAGAAAAGGAGTTAAAAAGGTTAATAGCAAGTGCCAATGAGAGCATTGGTAAAATATGGCCAAGAAGTTAGTGCTTAAGAAATGAACGTAGTCAAATGAATAGGTGTTAGAGTTTTCTGAGTAAATGAAGAAAAAATCTTATTCATATTCTGATCATTACTAGTGAAATTCCCAGAGAAGAAGGATAGATAAATGATTAGAACTACTAGACAGAGCAAAATACGTAGATAAGTTATTAAATAAGTGCTTGGAATAATCTCATGCTCAAGAAAAGGAATCTGGTTTTCATACCATTTGCCATTGGATTTCTTACCTCGATAGGCTTTTTTGGATCAACAGCAGCTTTAGCAGGAGCAGGAATTGGTGTTGATATCTATTGCCTGATGCGTGAAGGAGGCAATAGTCATGAATCAAGTTGGAGAGCAGCATATGAATCAATTAAAAATCAAAAGCCTGGTATTTTCAAAACATCGCCTAGGCAAGCCGCTGCAATGATCATCGAATCAGTTGTGCGGGAACCTGCCAAATATAATAATTGCGTTGGCTATCTTGGAGATCTTTATCCAAATGAATTAGAAATACAAAAACAAATACAGGCTGAAGTAGAGGCTGAAGTAGAGGCTGAAGAACAAGATGAAGATGATAAAGGTTACATTGAAGAAAGGTATAGTTATTGATTTTGATCAATAATTATCTAATTTAAGACTCCTCAGTTTAATTAAATAGCCCGTAAAAGGATAACCAAGCCTAATGTTGGCAAATTTGAAGGTTGCTCATAGCACTAATTAGAAATCTACAAACAACTAATCAGATATTGACTAAAGAAATAACCACGGCAAAATATAGTTAACCGATGCACTCGGATGCAAAATAGGGATGCGGTTTTCCTTGAAGATTTCTGCCCCAAATTACGTGTCCGAAGATGGAGACAGTCCCTCCATAGTTTTACTGGCGAAAGTTGTATTTATTGCGGAAATCCATCTGAATCAATAGATCATGTATTGCCTAGAAGCAAAGGCGGTTTAAGTATTACAGAAAATTGTGTCCCAGCATGCCTTGCATGTAATGGTGACAAATCAAATACGGATGCGTTTGATTGGTATAGAACACAAAGGTTTTATGATCCCCGACGTGCTATGGCTTTACGCGCATGGGTGGAAGGCGATCTAAGATTGGCAATGCGTTTACTTGAATGGGCTAAACCAAACGAACACAAAACATCTAAACAAAATATAAGTAAGCCTGACGAAAAGTGGGACTGGCAAGCAGCATAACAATTACCAAATCTGACATGCATTGGCAGAGTTATACTTTTGACATATAGAAGCAAATTGATGAGGCTGCTCAAGACTCACCAAAACAGTAAAAAATCCCAAAAGCAGTACAAGTATTAAAATGGATTGGAAACTTTTCCTTTGTTCAGTGGTTGAAGAAGTTTCAATAGCATGCAAATCTAAACCAGTAGTTCCTTCTGGCACAATATGAAAATAAGAACCTGAGGCCATTAAAAAACTTAGCAAGTAATACATTTGTACTTATGATTGAAGAGGTTGTCAAGCAATCCCAAAAATTTTTGCCAAATTCAAAATTGCTTATTTTTGGCGGCGGTTTTAGTGGTCAACATATAGCTGCAGTTGCCAGAAAGCTTGGTGCAAAAGTTTTTTGTAGCAGAAGAAGCTTTAGTAAACCAGGCACGGATTTTCTTTATGACAGCACTAGTAAAGCAATTCCGACTAGCACAATCTTTGAGGGTACAACCCATTTAATAAGCTGCATCCCTCCATTAGAAAATGGAGAAGACCCTGTTCTTAAAATTTTAAAAAATGAACTGACAAAGATGCCTTTGAAATGGGCCGGATATTTATCAACTACTGGGGTTTATGGAGATAGCAAAGGTGCATGGGTTGATGAAAGTGATATTACAAAACCAACGCAGACTCGCAGCATCCGCCGATTAGCTTGTGAAGAAGAATGGAAACAATCTGGCTTACCTGTTCAAATCCTTCGTCTACCAGGCATTTATGGTCCAGGCAGATCAAGCCTAGAAGCTATTAAAAATCAAAAAAGCAAGCTTGTAGACAAACCAGGTCAGGTCTTTTCGAGAATACATGTGGATGATATAGCAGGATCTATTATGCATCTAATAGACTTAGCCCCTGAAAGTATTAGTCATCAAATTATTAATTTAGCTGATGATCTTCCCGCATCTAATGTGGAGGTTATGAAATATGCAGCCAATCTTCTAGAAATTAAACTACCACCTTTAGAATCATTTGAGAATGCTTCCAAATCAATGAGCCCAATGGCTTTATCATTTTGGAAAGAGAATAGAAAAGTTAGTAATAAAAAACTTTGCCATGAACTTGGGTATTCTTTGATTCATCCAAGTTATAAGTCAGGGTTAAAAGATTGCTTTAATTATTTGTCTCAAAACTTTCATTCTCCTTATTAAAATAATAATGAAAAATCTAAGGCAAGTTAGGAAATTTATTATAATTAAACTGAATCAATTAAATATGAAAAACGGAACAGAATTAATAGAAAAAAATTGTATAAAAGAAGAATCTGAGTACAATCAATGAAAAAAAATAACACGCTAATCATAACATTAGGTGACCCAGCAGGTATTGGACCTGAAGTAACTTTGAAAGCCCTTGCTTCCAATGAATTGCCTAACAATCTAGAGACTTTATTAGTTGGGTGTAAAAAAACTATTAACGGTATTTATGCAAGTCTAAAAGAAAAAGGAGTATATCCCCTTGCAAATCCTAAAGATCTAAATATCGAAAACATTCCCTGTAAAGAAAATTTTGCTCAAGGAAAGGCAAATGCATCGAGTGGAAAAGCAAGCTTTGATTGGTTAACTCGTGCAAGCGAACTAGTCTTAAGTGGATCCGGAAAAGGGCTGGTTACGGCTCCAATATCTAAACATGCATGGACTCTAGCGGGACATTGCTACCCAGGACAAACAGAAAGACTGGGCGAGTTAACTAAAAGTCAAAAGACCTCAATGTTATTCACTGCAACTTCTCCATATAATGGATGGAAATTAAATACTCTTTTAGCAACTACACATATTCCCTTAATTGATATATCCAAAGAATTAACACCCGAATTAATAACTTCAAAATTAAATGCATTATTAGAATTTTGTTTAATGTTTAAAGAAAATCCAACCTTATGTATCTCAGGCTTAAACCCTCATGCAGGAGAAAACGGTCAACTAGGCAAAGAAGAACTTGAATGGCTTATTCCAACGATTCAACAATGGAAGAAAAGTCATCCTAATTTTGTTTTAAAAGGGCCAATATCTCCTGATGTTTGTTGGATGTCCTCAGCGAAAGCTTGGCAAGGAAATGAAATCCAAAAGGCACCTGATGGGATTCTCGCTTTGTATCATGATCAGGGGCTTATTCCAATAAAATTAATAGCTTTCGAATTTGCTGTTAATACAACTTTAGGACTGCCATTTGTACGCACATCACCGGATCATGGAACAGGTTTTGATATAGCAGGCACTGGAAAAGCATGTTGTAAAAGCATGCTATCTGCTATCAAAACAGCATGGGAATTGTCAAATTAATAGGATAAAGCTTAGAGAGGTTTAACTCTCATTAAAACCTGACCAAATTCAACTGGAGTACCGTTTTCAATAAGTATTTCTATTATCTCTCCACCAACTTCTGATTCCAATTCATTCATTAACTTCATTGCTTCAAGAATGCAAATTGTTTGACCTACTTTAATTCGAGAACCAACTTCAACAAACGCAGGGTCCCCAGGGGCAGGGGCTCGGTAAAAAGTCCCAACCATAGGAGCTGTAATTTCTTGATATTCAGACCTTGAGGCTGCTACTGCAGGGGGAGGATTACTAGGAATTGACGAAACAGGAGGTTCTGCAATAACTGATGCTATTGGTTGAGAAATTGCTTGAACTGAACTTGAAGCATCAACATGATTTAAAGGCATTGAGCCTGGGAGATTACGTTTAACCTCCAAACAGAAATCCTCACCTTCTAGGCGAAATTCTTGTATATCACTTTCTGCCAAGGTGGCTAATAAGCGATGCAGTTCTTCGTGATCAAGATGCATTGTCATGAGTTCTCCCGACCTAGATAACTATCATTGCGAGTATCTACTTTTATCTTCTCACCGACTGAAATAAATAAAGGAACCATAACCTGTGCTCCTGTTTCAAGAATTGCAGGCTTTGTACCTCCAGTAGCAGTATCTCCCTTAACTCCAGGATCAGTCTCCTTAATTTGTAAAACTACAGAATTTGGCAATTCAACTTCTAACGGTTTTTCATTCCATGACACAACATTAACCTCCATACCTTCCTTGAGATACTTCCTGCTATCTCCAATTTGATCAGCTGTCAAACGAGTTTCCTCATAACTATTCATGTCCATAAAAACATAATCCCCTGACTCCATATAAGTATGCTGGAGAGTTGTTTTTTCGAGCATAGCCTGCGGCACAGTTTCTCCTGCTCTAAATGTTTTTTCTACCACATTGCCACTTTGAACAGATTTCAACTTTGTCCTAACAAAAGCTGATCCCTTTCCAGGCTTGACATGTAAAAACTCAACTACACGCCATACAACACCATCTAATTCAATTGTAGTGCCGGTCCGGAAGTCGTTACTTGAAATCATTTCCGCTAATCATCACAAGTAATCATAGAACTGTGCGAAAGTCATGCATGACTGAAACATCACATGACAAGAAAAATTCTCTTATTTGCAATTCTGACACTATTTATCCCATTCGTATTCATTTGGGATAAACCTGCAATTGCTGCACTTCCCAAAGGGAATCGAATTAGTGACCCATATGCAATTTTGAGAAACGCTCTACCTATAAATCAAAAAGACTTAAGAGAAATCCAAAGAACCCTGGAAGAAACAAGCGACCTAGTAAGAGGAGGACGTTGGCCTGCAATTAGCAAAGCTGCATCTAGAAGTCAATTTTTGTTAAATAATAGAAAAAACCAAATACTGCAATCAGTACCTTCAAGCAAGAAGCAAACTGCAGAAAACGTTCTTTTATCTTTGAAAGAAAATCTTGAGAGCCTGAATGTTCAAGCCAGCGAAAAAAATAAAGCAGAGTTTATAAATTTAAGACGTCAATCACTTGAACAAATAGGAGAACTAGAATCCCTTCTTCTCCCAGGGGAATTTCCATATGAAATACCTGATAAATTTAATGATTTGCCTAGACTTTTAGGTCGAGCAGATGTGTCTATAAAAACAACTCAAGGGGAAATGACTGCTGTAATTGATGGATATAATGCTCCTCTTACAGCTGGGTCATTTATTGATCTAACTAACAAAGGTTTTTATGACGGTCTACCTATCAATCGAGCCGAAGAATTTTTTGTCCTTCAGACTGGAGACCCAAAAGGAAATGAGATTGGCTATATAGATCCTGAAACAAAAAAAGAAAGGCATGTGCCACTGGAAATCAAAGTTGAAGGTGAGTCAGAAACAATTTATAACGCAACATTTGAAGAGCTTGGATTGTATACAGCAAATCCTGTGCTGCCCTTTGCAACTCTAGGAACATTAGGCTGGGCTCATTCTGAAGACGCGCTAGATGATGGATCATCTCAATTCTTTTTCTTTTTGTATGAAGCTGAACTCAATCCTGCAGGAAGAAATTTAATAGATGGGCGTAATTCAGCTTTTGGATACGTTGTTGAAGGAAATGAAGTGCTAAATAAGCTAGGCGTAGATGATCAAATACTGTCAATCAAAGTCCTGAATGGAATTGAAAAGCTAGAGGCTCATGGTTAACAAGAAAAACTTTCAAGAATGTATTTGTGATATAGGCGAACAAGAAATATTGAATCGTTTAAAACTATTTATGGATGAAGGTCAAATAGAAAATGATACTGCCTTAATCAAAACTTCTAATAACAATTTAATCGTGAATACAGATGTGCTTGTTGACAAAGTTCACTTTAGCGACAAGACAACTTCAGCAATAGATGTTGGCTGGAAAGCAATAGCCGTTAATTTGTCTGATTTAGCCTCAAGTGGGGTTGATGAAATCCTAGGAGTCACCATTGGGCTAATACTTCCTCCTAGAACCCCCTGGGAATGGGTTGATGGAGTATATGAAGGGATTAGCAGTGCCTTAAATACATACGGAGGCAAATTAATTGGTGGAGATATATCTAAAGGGAGCGAGAAAGTAATTGCTATAACAGCAATAGGATCTCTTGGTCCATTACACCTTCACCGAGCCCATGCTTTACCTGGTGACTACCTTGTAACAAGTGGACCACATGGACTTAGCAGGCTTGGATTAGCAATCCTTCTTGAGGAAAAGATAAAACAAAGAAACGCGCTATCAAGTGAACTTAAAAATGAGGCTATCAAAAGACATCAAAGACCAGTGCCCCCGATAATTGCACTACAAAAATTAATTAGCTGCAAACCTAGGGTTTTGCCTTGGAGAGCTGCTGGAATAGATACCAGTGATGGTCTGCTAGAAGCAATCAACAATGTTTGCAAAAGCAGCAATTGCAAAGCAATACTTAATTCAAACAACTTTCCTAGACACCCTCAGTGGCCTATTGGTAATCAATGGGACCAATGGTGCATCAATGGCGGAGAAGATTATGAATTGGTTTTAAGTTTGCCTCCTATGTGGGCAGAAGAGTGGCTAAAGATTGTCCCCTCTGGTCACTTGTTAGGGGAAATAACCCAAGGAGAGCCTAAAATTGTCTTGGATAATGACAAAGAAATTAATCTAGAGAATTATTTAGGTTTTAATCATTTCAAATAAAGTAATAATTACTCTAGATAATTAAAGACTACTTCCAACGCTGTGCAACAATCTCAGCTAGATCTACTACCCTTTGGCTATAGCCCCATTCATTGTCATACCAAGCAACTACTTTACCCATATTATCTCCAATAGACATTGTTAATGCAGTATCAACAATAGAAGATTCATTAGTTCCAGCATAATCACTTGACACTAATGGAAGGTCTCCATATTTAATAATGCCCTTCATAGATCCTTCTGAAGCAGTTTTCATTGCTGCATTAATTTTGTCAGCAGTAATTGCACAACCAGCTTCAAAAACAATGTCGACAGCAGAAACATTAGGAGTAGGTACACGCATTGCTATCCCTGTCAACTTCCCTTTCATTTGAGGATAAACTAAAGCGACTGCTTTAGCTGCTCCTGTTGAAGTTGGAACAATATTCATCGCTGCGGCTCTAGCTCTTCGCAGATCTCTGTGACTATTATCAAGAATTCTTTGGTCACCTGTATAACTATGAATAGTTGTCATCAAACCTTTATTAATCCCAAAAGTTTGATCTAAAACCTTAACTACCGGTGCAAGGCAATTTGTTGTGCAACTTGCGTTACTAAGTACATTAAAGTCAGAGTGATTGTATTCATCGGCATTTACCCCAACAACAAAAGTTCCTACACCTTCTCCTTTGCCAGGGGCAGTAAGAATAACTTTTTTTGCACCGATAGCAAGATGCTTGCTCGCTCCTTCATAAGTGTTAAAAACACCTGTTGATTCAATAACGAGGTCAATATCCCATTCTTTCCAAGGCAAATTCAATGGATTCCTATCAGAGAAGCATTTGATTTCCTTTCCATTAATGATGAATTTATCATCTGCATAGTCAATATCTGCATCTTTAAGCTCGCCCAGAATTGAGTCATACCTCAATAAATGAGCATTGGTTTTTGGATCAGAAGTGACGTTCACACCAACTACTTCCAAGCCTGTATTTGAGCCTCTGCTCAACCAACAACGCATGAAATTACGACCAATTCGGCCAAATCCATTAATCGCTACACGTAAGGTCATGTTAAAAGCCGCTATAAATCGGAGGGGAAATGGCCTGTGATCATACAGAAATACGGCGCATTTCTTTACTTCTTTACGTGCTTTCTACAAAATTCATCTCGAAAAACCAGTAAAACCTAGAAATTCAACTCAAAAAATTTAAAAAATGAGCCTTAAGAGCAAGGGAACGTTATGGTTCAATCGTTGAAAACCTTAGAAGAATTCAAAAAGAAACAAGCCATCTTCATTTCATAGGAATAGGTGGCATTGGTATGTCAGCGATTGCAATGGTTTTAAGAAAAAAAGGCTTTTCGATATCTGGCTCAGACCTCAAGCAAAATAATGCCATTAAAGAATTAGAAAAAAATGGTGCACAAATTTTCTATAACCAACAAGCAGAAAATATCCACAAACTATGTGATTCCACTAAAACACTACCAACGATCGTTGTAAGCACTGCGATACCTAAAGCAAACCTCGAATTACTGGAAGCAGAAAAACTTGGGCTTTCAATACTTCATCGTTCTGATGTTTTAGCCTCACTTATTAGTAACCAAGAATCAATTCTTGTAGCAGGGAGTCACGGCAAAACAACAACTAGCACAATAATTTCCACACTTTTAAAAATATCCCAACAAGATCCAACAGCAATTATTGGTGGTATAGTACCGATTTTCAATAGTAATTATCATATAGGTAAAGGTAAATTTCTAGTTGCAGAAGCTGATGAATCAGATGGAACACTAACTAAATTCAAAGGGACTATAGGAATCATTACAAATATAGAATTAGATCATACTGACTATTATAAAAACCTTGATTCGTTAAAAGATACAATGAATATTTTTAGCAAGAATTGTAATCAAACTATTGCTAATTATGATTGTAAAAATCTTCGAGATTATAAGCATTGCAATACAATTTGGTATTCAAGAAAGATTATTAAAGGAATGCATTTTAGTGCCATACCTATTTGTACCAATGAAAAAGAACTAATAGTAGATTATTACGAAAACGAGCAATTTATAAGTAAACTCAAGATGCCATTACCTGGCTTGCATAATTTGAGTAATACACTTGCAGCTATTAGCGCTTGTAGAATAGCAGGCTTAACATTTAATGATTTGAAAAAGAATCTTCAATATATTAAGTCTCCTAAAAGAAGATTTGAATTTAAAGGTTTGTGGAAAGGAAGGAGAATTATAGATGATTATGCACATCACCCTAGTGAAATTGATGCAACAATTTCTACTGCTCGACTAGTCGAATCTAATCAAAATGATGGTATTACTACTTTTACAAAAAAATTGGTGGTTATTTTTCAACCCCATCGTTATAGTCGTACAAAAGATCTACTTAATGATTTTGCAATCTCTCTTGGAAAAGCAGATAAAGTATTTTTAACACAAATATATAGTGCTGGTGAAAAAAAAATTAAAGGTATAGATACTCAAAAACTTGCAAGATTAATAAGAAAAAAATATGAAAATATTCCAGTATATTCTTGTGATAACTTTATAGAATTAGAAAAAGTTCTAGAAAATAAGACATCAAATGATGATATGCTTATTTTTATGGGTGCAGGAGACATTGATAAGTTTTCTGAGAAATTAGTAAATTCCAATCAAACTAATAAATTAAAGTCAACCAATTGTGCTGCATAAAAATTTGATATCCAAAAGCATTCAATCATTAGTATTACTTAAGAATTTCACCACATTACGAGTAGGAGGACCTGCCCAATGGCTAGCAGAACCTAAACATATCGAAGAAATTAAAGATTTAATTAATTGGGCAAAGCAAAAAAGTCTTAACTGCCAAATCATAGGTGCTGGGTCCAACATTTTAATCACCGACAATATTCTTCCAGGACTGACTATATGTTTAAGGAAACTACAAGGATCAAAAATCAATGCTGAAGATGGAGTTATTGAAGCTTTGGCAGGTGAAGCAATCCCAGGATTAGCTAGACGTGTAGCAAAAGTAGGTCTTCACGGAATGGAATGGGCTGTAGGGATCCCAGGAACAGTTGGAGGCGCGGCTGTTATGAATGCAGGAGCTCAAGGTCATTGCACTGCAGACAGGCTTGAATCAGTAAAAGTAATGTCCCTACAAGGGGGAGAACCTTTTGTATTAACAAAAAAAGAACTCAATTTTTCCTATCGACAAAGTATTCTCCAAGAAGAGGAATTAATAGTTTTATCTGCTCGTTTTTTACTAGAGCCAGGACACAGTAATAAAAATCTCTCTCAAACAACTACTGAAAATCTCAATAAAAGATTAAAAACCCAACCTTACCATCTGCCTAGCTGCGGAAGTGTTTTTCGCAATCCTGAACCTTTGAAAGCTGGACGCATCATTGAAAATCTTGGTTTAAAAGGGTTTCGTATTGGTGGAGCGGAGATTTCTAGAATGCATGCAAACTTCATTGTGAATTCAAACAATGCTTCTGCTCTTGACATAGCCAAACTTATTCAAGTCATTCAAGAAAAAGTCGAAGATTCTCATGGATTTTTACTGCATCCAGAAGTAAAACGACTAGGTTTCTGAATAATCACCTAATCTGCATCTTAATACAACAAAAAAATGGCAGCATTCGGACTCCCAAATTTTGGGCAACTCACTGAAGCATTTAAAAAAGCTCAACAAATTCAACAAGATGCACAAAAGCTTCAAGAAGAGTTAGAAGAAATGGAACTAAAAGGTCAAAATCTTGATGGGAGAGTTTCTGTATGGCTATCGGGAAGTCAAGTACCCCTAAAAGTAGAAATAGACTCTACAATCCTCAATGAAGGAAAAGAGTCTGCAGAAGCTGCAATGCTAGAAGCCTTAAAAGACGCTCATGAAATATCCACTTCTACAATGAAAGAAAAAATGCAAGATTTAACAGGGGGTTTAAATCTAAATCTTCCTGGTCTTAACGAGGAGAACTAATCATTGATTCTAGAAGATTTCTATAATTTGAATATCGCTCCCAATTCTTATCTACTAAACAACCTGGTTCATCTAAATGCAGGCAATCTCTAAATTTACAATGCTTATTTGATAATTGACTTTTTAATTCTGGAAATAATAAGGCTAATTCTTTTGAATTAACAATAATTTCAGGTCTATTAAAACCTGGAGTATCTGCAAGCAATGATTTTTTACCTAAAGCAAACAGTTCTACATGTCTAGTGGTATGTCTACCCCTATTCAATTTTTTAGTTAAATCTCTAACAGGAATACCTGCTTTTGGTAGTAAATAATTAATTAAGCTGCTCTTACCAGATCCAGAAGGTCCACATAAAACTCCAATGCTTATGTTATTCAGTTCACTAATTAAATCATCCATTCCATATCCATTTTTTACGGATACTGGAAAAGCTTTATACCCCCAACTATTCAGCCTATGTATATACTTATTAGTTTGAAAAATATCAATTAAGTCAGACTTTGTTAAAATAATATTAACATTTTGACCCGTATTTTCTGCAGCAAGTAAAAATCTACTAGTTTGATCAAAATCGAATTCTGGCAATACAAGAGATATGACTACATAAATGTCAGAGATATTAGCCACAGGAGGCCTATCCATGAGACTTTTTCTTGGCAATATGTCGCATATAATACCTGTTTTATAGTCCAAATTTATTTCCTCTAATAGAACATTATCGCCTACAAAAACATGATTTTCTTTATAACTAAGTCGACTTCTCATTTTACAAAGTAATCTAACTTCTTTAAAAAAAGTTTGCTTATTTTCCAGATCTTTATTTTTTACTTCTAAATCTACTAGTAGATAATTAGCCTTTATAGCAACAACAATGCCTCTGCTGAATTTAATCTGAACAGTCACCTTGAGAGACCTTTAAAGTAAGCCAAGATGAAGTATCAGAAATAATCTTGACATGAAAGCCTGCTTCTCTAAGACCAGATAGAACCATTTTCTCAGGTTCACCTTTATCAAGATCTATTTTTAAGAAGTGATTTGGCGTGATTTTCTCAGCAGCTAAAGATGAGCGAATATAATTAACAGGGCAAGGGACTCCCCTTAGATCAAGGTATTCAAAGTTAAGGGAATACTTTTTACTCATTTACACCAAATAATCTACTAAATAAACCACTTTTATGATGATGATGTTGAAGACCCTTTGCTGAGTGATGTGCAGCCAGTTTTTCTAATAAGCTTTTTTCATCCTCAGACAATCTGGTAGGAAGACTTATTTTTAGCAAGATACAATGGTCACCTCTAGCTACAGGATTGCCTAATTTTGGAATTCCTTGATTTTCCAAAGTCAATACAGCATTTGGCTGAGTACCTATTGGAATTTCCAAGGTTTTTGGTCCATCAACAGTATCAACTTCTATAGTATCTCCAAGAATTGCCTGTAAATAACTAACATTTACTTCAGAATGAATATTTAATCCTTCCCGTCTCAATCGAGGATGGTTTTTAACTTTCAAAAAAACATATAAATCTCCAGAAGGACCCCCAAGTATACCCGCATTGCCTTCACCAGAAACTCTTAACCTGGTCCCAGTATCAACTCCTGGAGGGATATTAATACGAAGTTTTTTACGCACTTGCTTAACACCCTTACCACTACAACTTGAGCAAGGGTTTGCAATTATTTGTCCAGAGCCGCTACAAGATGGACATTCTGCAACTTGAGTAAAACTGCCAAAAGGGGTCCTAGTAGCACGACGTACTTGTCCTGCTCCGCCACAAGTTGAACAATTACTAGGACCAGTACCTGGCTTAGAGCCAGAACCTGTACAAATTTCACAAGTTTCTAAATGAGGAATTTTAATTTCTCTTTCTTGACCAAAAACTGCTTGGTCAAAATCTATAGATAAGTCATAACGAAGATCATCCCCTTGCTGGGGTCCCCTACGTTGTGACCTTTGACCACCTGAGGATGCACCTCCAAAGCCACTAAAAAAAGTTTCAAAAAGATCTGCAAAACCACCCATATCTCCCATGTCAGGCATGCCTGCACTTCCACCAAGGCCAGCCTCTCCAAACTGATCATATCTAGCACGTTTTTGCGGATCACCAAGGACTTCATACGCTCTACCAATCTCTTTAAAACGCTCTTCTGCTCCTGCTTCTTTATTAATATCAGGATGATATTGACGAGCTAATCGCCTATAGGCCTTCTTTAATGTATCAGCGTCAGCATCTCTACCAACTCCCAATAGGTCGTAAAAATCAGCCATTAGAACGCGTAGCTTATCAAAGGAAAGAAAGTCATTTAATCAATCGGGCGACATGTTTGATGGGTCTTCATTATTAGCACTCTCAGCCATCATAGATTTTTCATTAGTTTGTTCATCTTTCTTGGTAGGGCCTGGGCCTGTAGAAACCTTAACTAAGGCATGCCTTAAAACACGTCCATTCAAGTGGTATCCACGTTGTAACTCTTCTATAACAATATCTTCTGCCATTTCCTCACTTGGTTCTCTCAATACTGCTTCATGAAGATTAGGGTCAAAAGATTGCCCTACTACGCGCATTGGAGCAACACCAAGCTGCTTTAAAACATCCACCAATTGTTTGTACAGGCCTTGATAACTCTTATGAAGAGCTTGTGCTTCTTCTCCTTCAGGGTTTAATTGTTGTCGTGCCCGTTCAAAATTATCTACTACTGGAAGAATGTCACTTAAGGTATTGCATTTGAGTTGTAAACGAAGATCATCTTGGTCACGGCTTTGTCTTTTTCGAAAATTATCAAAATCAGCTGCAATCCTCACATATTGACTCCGTAAAGTTTCATGTTCTCTTTCCAATTGCTCTAGCCGCGCTTCATTATCTAGTCTTTGAGGCGAGGAATCTTTTGAATCTTCTAAAAACGAAGATTCTTGGACCTCCTCTGCTTGATCCTGAGTCTTATCTTGCAATTGGTCCGTATCAGATCCAGATTGGTCCATCTGGTCTGAATCAACACAATTCGAATTGTCTTTTTGATCTTCTTGTGATGCCGCAGAGACTTCCTCAGTCATATGAGCTAATGCAAATTCTTTTTAACTAATGTTGAACGTTAATGTGCCTATCTAACAAGCTGCGGAAGCCCGCACCAATGAAAACAAATTTAAAAATTACTTATCAGGTCTAAAAACTAATGCGACGCCATTATTGCAATACCTTTTACCAGTTGGTCTAGGCCCATCATTAAATACATGCCCCTGATGTCCGCCACATTTCTGGCAGTGATACTCAGTTCTAGGCACAATCAATTTAAAATCTGTTTTTGTACTAATTGCATTTGGCAAAGGATCCCAAAAACTTGGCCAACCAGTACCACTATCAAATTTCTTTGATGAATGAAATAAAGGTTGATCACATCCAGCACAATTAAAAGTTCCGGTCCGCTTCTCTTCATTAAGAGGACTAGTAAAAGGTCTTTCAGTCGCTTCTTCTCTTAAAACTTTATAAGCTTCTGACGAAAGGCGTCGTTTCCATTCTTCATTACTTAGATCCCAAGTTTGGTCATTTGCCTTAGAAGCTGCAAAAACAGTTTTTGGAGAAAATAAAAGGGCCCAAATAGCCAAAAAAAAGCCTAAAAGAATCGATCTTCGACTAGATATTGAAATAATCTTATTCATAGAAGAAAATTAATTAATTCAAAGCTATCTACATAAGCATTCAGCTGAGCCTTTTGTAGGCAACATAAAAAAATGGTTGCCAAATCAAGAGAAGTAATTTATCAGCCCTATCGATTCAGCATTGCACCAATGCTGGATTGTACAGATAGGCATTTCAGAGTGATTTTTAGACACATTAGTAAGAGAGCTTTGCTTTATACAGAAATGATTGTGGCTAAAGCATTGCTTCACCAAAAAGGAAGCAGCCTTTTAGATTTTAATGAAATTGAGCACCCTATTTCTTTGCAAATTGGAGGGGATGACCCAAAAGAACTAGCTGAAGCGGCAAAAATTGCAGAAATTTGGGGCTATGACGAAATAAACTTAAATGTAGGGTGTCCTAGTTCAAAAGTTAAAGCTGGAAAATTTGGGGCTTGTTTAATGGCACACCCAACACAAGTAGCTAAATGTATAGAAGCAATGAAAAGTGCTACCAATCTTCCCGTTACTATTAAGCATAGAACTGGAATTGATTACCTAGATAGTGATGAATCATTACTTAAATTTGTAGATGAAATAGCTTCAGCAGGTGCAGATAGATTTGCTATTCATGCGAGAAAAGCCTGGTTAAGCGGGTTAAACCCAAAACAAAATCGAACTATTCCTCCTCTAGAATATGAAAAAGTGGGCAGAATAAAAGAAAAAAGACCTGAATTAAAAATCGAATTAAATGGTGGTTTAAAGACTCCAATTAACTGTTTAAACGCACTACAAAAATTTGATGGTGCAATGGTTGGTAGAGCTGCATATTCCAACCCAATGCTTTGGAAAGAAATAGATGCATTAATTTTCGGAGACAAAATAATTGAAAAGAAACAATCAGAAATTATTAAGGCTCTAATCCCATATGCAGAGGCACATCTCAATCAAGACGGACGAATGTGGGATATATGCAAGCATATATTGCAATTAGTTCAAGGCATTCCTGGCGCTCGCGCATGGCGAAGAGAAGTAACTGCAAATGGTCAAAAAGCAAATGCAGATCTAAGTGTTTTAAAAAGCGCAGCTTTACAACTAGAAAAAAAAGGGTTTTAAATTACCCTTCAGCGCCACCGTAATCAGCTTGAGAGTTATCAGTCTCTACTGAGCCACCACGTCTGCGTCGGCTTCTATTTTCATCTCTATCTGTTGAATCAGATGAACCATAACTGCGATCTTCCCAACCTTTAGCACCAGAAGAACGTTGGGCAGAATCCTGATCAGTTCCACCCCCGCTATAGCCGCCACCGCCTTGACCGCCGTAGCCGCCGCCGCCTTGACCGCCGTAGCCGCCGCCGTAGCCGCCGCCGCCTTGACCGCTGTAGCCACCGCCGCCTTGACCGCTGTAGCCACCGCCGCCTTGACCGCTGTAGCCACCGCCGCCTTGGCCGCTGTAGCCACCGCCACCTTGACCGCCGTAGCCACCGCCACCGCCGTAGCCACCGCCACCGCCACCGCCGTAGCCACCGCCGTAGCCACCGCCACCGCCGTAGCCACCGCCGCCGCCGTAGCCGCCACCGCCGCCTCTTCTAGGTCCGCCGCCGCCGCCGCCACGAGGCTCTGCTTTGTTAATTCTTAATGGACGTCCCATTAATTCTGCGTTTTGAAGAGCTTCTATCGCTGCAGTTTCAGCAGCTTCATCAGCCATTTCAATAAATGCAAAACCCCTTTTACGACCTGTGTCGCGTTCTAGTGGTAAAGAACAGTTTGCCACCTCTCCAAAAGGAGCAAACAATTGAATAACATCTTCCTGCTCAGCGCGGAAGGGCAAGTTGCCAACAAAAATACTCACTTGAAAATTGGACCGAAAAAATAAATGAACCAAAAGGCTTAAAAAGCCATAAGTGAATAATTCTACTAAAAATTACTCACTTTTTGATTTTAGTACCAATTAGCGTTTGAAAGACAACTGATTATTCTTTTGAAGAAGAAAACCTATTACTCCAAGCAAGCAACTGTTCAGAAATTTGATCAAAACCAGTGCCTCCCTGACTCACTCTTGAAGCTACGACTTGTTGCGGAATCAACCTTTCATGTATATCCCGATCAAAAAGAGGATGTATTTCTTTCCATTGATCAATGGAAAGATCCTTTAGCAAGATTTTGTCATTTAGACAAAGCTTCACTAAACGACCAACTACTTGATAAGCCTCTCTAAAAGGAACATTTTTAGAGACTAAATAATCAGCAACATCTGTCGCATTAGAAAAATCAGAATTAACTACTGATCCGAGACGATCTATACAAAATTCAAGACCCTCATCTAAAAGAATAGTCATAGCCTTAACAGAGTCTGTAACAGTACTTACTGAGTCAAAAAGAGCTTCTTTATCTTCTTGGAAATCTTTGTTATAGGCCAAAGGTAAGCCTTTCATCATTGCTAATAAAGCTTGTAAATGACCAAACACCCTGCCAGATTTACCTCTTATTAATTCTGGAACATCTGGATTCTTTTTTTGAGGCATGATACTACTGCCTGTAGAACATCGATCAGTTAAACGAACAAACCCAAATTCTTCAGTAGCCCAAAGAATAATTTCCTCAGACAATCTACTCAAATGAACCATTATCAGTGAAGCTGCTGCCGTAAATTCAACGGCAAAATCACGATCACTCACAGCATCAAGGCTATTTAAATAAATATTTTTAAAACCTAGTTGCTCTGCTGTAAATTCTCTATCAATTGGGAAAGAAGTTCCAGCCAAAGCGGCTGCTCCTAAAGGGCAAGTATTAACTCTTATTCTTAAATCAATTAAACGCTCCTTATCCCTCTGCAACATTTCAATATATGCAAGTAAATGGTGAGCTAAAGATATAGGTTGCGCTCTTTGTAAATGAGTGTATCCAGGAATAAGTGTATATAAATTATCTTCTGCTCTCACTAACAAAATCTTCTGAAGCTTAGTCAAATCTAAAACAAGTCCATCTATCCGACGACGTAACCAAAGTCGTATATCTGTAGCTACTTGATCATTTCGACTACGAGCAGTGTGTAATTTTTTCCCTAACGGCCCTAATAAATCTATTAAACGATTTTCAACTGCGAAATGAACATCTTCATCGTCTTGCTTTGGAAGAAACTGACCTTTTGCAGCTTCTAATCGTATTTTTTCTAAACCACTTTCAAGCTGAGAGGCTTCTTCAAGGGATATGATACCTGTTCTCCCAAGCATTCTTGCGTGAGCAATAGAGCCATCTAGGTCTTCTTCCAAAAGAACAAAATCAAAAGCAATAGAAGCATTAAAACGCTCTATGAAAGGATTTAATCCTTCTTCAAATCGATCACTCCAAGTTTTAACCAATTTGAGTTACCAATACTTTTATCTAATAAAGCAGTTTGTTATCTAATTGTCAGTTCAAAGAATTATTTACTTTAGGAAGCAACAATCCCTCGCCAACTTTGAGAACAACCATAGAAGCATCGTCTTCCAATTGATTTTCATTGCCAACAAAACGATCGAGACGTTTAAAAAGCTTTTCTAATATTGCTTGAGCACTTAAAGATTGAGTAGATACTTCTTCAAGCAAAGCAATCAATCTTGTTTCATCGAATCGATCTCCATTCATTCCCAATGCTTCAGTAACACCATCTGTGTAATACAAAAGAACATCCCCTGGATCTAAAGTAATTTCCCCACATACATAATCCGCATCCGGCTGAAGACCAATCAACAAGCCAGGAGCATCTAACCTAGAAACTGATTGTTTATCGGCTTTCCACAGTAATGGTGGGTTATGCGCAGCATTAGCAAAGCGCAACTTATGAGACCTCGGATCATAATCGGAATAAAAAAGAGTAACAAATCTATGTGACTGAGCTAAATCATCTAAGGCAAGCTGATTTAAATCATGAAGAATACGATCTGGTGGTAAACCACTTAAAACCTCAGCTCTCAACATTCCACGAAGCATTGTCATTAATAACCCTGCAGGTATTCCCTTTCCCATTACATCCCCTACAACCAAAGCCCAACGACCACGCTCTCGTCTTCGTCCAAGAAGCTCAGGTCGAGTAGGCATAAAATCATAATAATCTCCACCAACTTGAAAAGCTGGCCTGCATCGCGCAGCAAGTTCAATACCTTCAATAATTGGACAATGGTCAGGAAGTA